>CAKUCT010000046.1 GCA_934643765.1 uncultured Oscillospiraceae bacterium | reverse complement strand
TCAACACAAAAACAGCTTTGTGCAATTTGCCATAGACATGAAAAAACCTTGAAGCCGTTGCGGCTTCAAGGTTTTTCATGGTGGAGATTAGCGGGATCGAACCGCTGACCTCTTGACTGCCAGAATTTCACTTTTTCAGATATGTGCATAATGCACAGCTTTTTCAGAAAATTTGGAAGCAAAAATCCGCCTAAAACAGGGAATATATTTCCGTATTTTCTGGATAGTATTTGTTGTTTCAACAGGAAGTATTGCATACCGTATTTTCTGCTTAATAAAAGGTTAAATCAAATGCCGTTTTGCGAGAGAGGCTTTCTGCGAAATCGTAGTAATTTCAGGCGTTTTGGAAATTCCGCATCATCGGAACCTGTGATTTCATCATGCAGCGTGCACGAACCATAGCTGTGATTTCAAACACTACTGTGCAGGGACAAAAGCTGTGATTTTGTTACGGTGGGTGCTCGACGAAATTTGTGATTTCCTTATGAATGGTGCTTGGATAAAATCTGTGATTCCGTCATGTAAGAAGCAGGACTTTTTCAGAACGAAACCTGTGATTTCGTTTTTGGACTGTCACAGAAAATGCAAGGAAAAAGGGAAGCAGAACCTGTGATTTCGCAACCCCTGTGCGCACAGCTTTCTGCCCAACCATACATTACCGTCCAAATCAGATTCCCAGAGTTGAGGTATTATATTATTCATTATAATTTAATTCATCTGCTGTGTCAATACGCAGGATGGGAGTTCAGACCATGCGCAACTTTTGATTTAAGCCAGCAAGGGACATCAGTCGCAATAGGATGGTATGTGTTAAATGCTGCAAATTTGCTGTTGAACTTTACAGCAGAACGGGATATACTATGCCTGAAAGGAGTTGATAGAGATGCCGAACATTAAACCCATCTCTGACCTGCGAAATTACAGCGAGGTACTGCATGATGTGGCTGTGGGTGCTCCTGTCTTTTTGACGAAGAACGGGCGCGGGCGGTACGCTATCGTGGATATGCAGGACTATGAGAGAACACAGGCAACCATTCGTCTGATGAATGAGCTTGCAAAAGGCCGTCACTCCGGTGAAACGGAAGGTTGGCTGACACCGGACGATATGAGGGCGCACTTCCGCGCAAGAGAGAATGAAGAATAAAATTCATTATTCACCCGAGTCCCGTCGTGATTTGGATGACATTTGGGACTACATCGTATCGGAACTTCAAAACCGTTCCGCTGCGGAGCGCGTGCTCGATCGCATTATGGACGCGGTTGACCAGTTGGAAAATTTCGCAGAAATGGGAACCCCGTTATCCTCTATTGCAGATATAGGAACTGACTATCGTTTTCTTGTCAGCGGCAATTATATGGTGTTTTACCGTGTGCAGGGCTACAATGTCTACATTGACTGTGTTTTGTATGGCCGCAGCGATTATATGAGAGTCCTGTTCGAAGAAATACCGCAGTATGAAGAGTTCATGGAAGAGGATAAATAGACCTTATCAAGTTATCTGCCCCCACCTGAATTTGCAGGTGGGGGTTATCTTACTTCGGAGAATAGGACAGCCGCCGCCCTCGCTGCTTCTGCATGCCAAAAGAGCACCGGAGAGGGCGACGGAGCAGCCGCCCCAAAGAGGAAGAGCAGAGCAAAGAAAGGCATTGCAGAGCATGAGCAGAAAGACCGATAGAGGGGAGCTGAGTAGATAGGGAGGGGAATCACCACTCGCTATGCCATTTCACTTACATCGGAATCGAGGCAATTAAACCGGTCGAAACCGAATATGTTGTGTGGTGGGACGGCAATCATCTCGCGTGTAAAGGGGGCGAAATCGACACAGTAAAAAAGCAGGGGAGGGGGGCGGTTTCAAAAGCGGGGCGAAAAAACGAAAATGTCAAAAGGGTGGTGCAAAAAATTTTTATAAAACGGCTTCGCCGTTGCCCTTTCTTCTCTTCGCTCTTCTTCTCAACTTTCGAGGGAAAGCCAAGAAGGAAGTAAAGAGGGTGTTTTCAAAAATTTGTGCGGGCCTGCGGGCCAAGAGTTCGGGTGGTGACGATAGACAAATCTCTGTCAACATTCTCTTTATTGCTCTGCATGACCTTACTGACGAAAACAGAGGGGACATACCGCCATGATTTCCATTTGCCTGTATAGTTCAATCTGCGTGTTCATAGGTATTAAAATGCTCCGGTTTACTTCACTATTCACTTATTTGCCTGATTTGATATTGCTTAATCTTTCGTTGGAGTGTCTGGCGTGGAATATTGAGGATTTTTGCGGCCTCTGTAATGTTGCCGGAAGCCTCTGTGAAAGCACGCTGAATTATTTCTCTTTCGTAGCTGTTTACAGCCTGATCGAGTGAGTCCTTCGGGGGGAATTTTTGCATGTCATCCTCTTCCGGCACCAGGCGCATGAGTGTGCGGTAGCGTTTTTCAACGTCAGAAAAGCGAAGTGTGTCGCTTTTGCCATCTACAACACTCATACCGTAAATAATGACCTGCTCAAGCTCGCCGGTGTTGCCTGGCCAAGCGCACTCCTGTAATTTGTCAATAAGTTTGTTCGAAATATAGCGTATGCTTTTATGGAAAACGGGATTGTACTTTTTGATGTACGTTTCGACAAAGCAGCGGATATCCTCCCTACGTTCGCGCAGGGGCGGAATGGAAATGGTGAGCTTGCTAAGGTAATAGTAAACATCTTTACGGAGCGTCCCGTCTTCGATACATCGCTCGGGATCGCGACTGAGTGAAGCAATGACCTTAATGCTGAAACGGCACGGCACAGAGCCGTCGGGACCATAGAGTACGCCAGACTGCAAAACACGAAGGAGCTTATATTGAAGATAGGGTGACATTCCATCAATTTCATCGAGAAAAACCGTACCGCCGTCGGCCAGCTCAAGTATGCCCTTGCTTTCCGGTGTACCGAACAGGACATTTTCTAACAGAGGTTCCGGTGTCGCCGCACAGTTTTGTGAGAGAAACGGCGCATCACGCTTTTCGCTGGTGTTGTGAATCGCATGTGCAAACATTTCCTTACCTGTTCCGATCTCGCCGCAGAGCATTACGGGCAAGTTACAGGCAGCAACGACCTTGATATACTCTTTTGCATTTTTCATTTGACGATTGATTGCAATGATATCGTCATATTCATAAATAGCCCGCATTTGGTTGATGAGCTTATATGTCTGCTCACTGCGGAAACTTTCCTCATTCAAGGCAATCTCAACACGGTCATCGTTGCTTCCACCGTCCTGCCCTTCTTGACACGAAAGGTCAATTGCGCCGACGATCCGGTCGCCGCTGCGAATTGGGATAGAAAATGCCTTGATTGTGATGCCGTCCTTGCCTGCCAGCTTGACGTACTGATTTTCCTCGTAGACGGGACCTCCGGTCTGCATGGCACGGTATAGCGTACTGTTTTCCGGCGTCAGGTTTTCATACAAGTCAAGGTATCGCTTTCCAATCAGCCGCTGAGATTCATCCGGATTGGAAAGCTTAGCATTGAACTTTGCCGAAAAGAGCACCTCGCCCTCCAAATTTAGAATCGTGATTCCGTCAATGTATCCATCTTTGAATGGCAGGTTTTTCATTTCATTCATTTTTTGATGTGCTCCTCTCCGGTAGACTGTGATAATATATTAGCAAATTTGAATAGCACATTCAAGTCCTATGGGTAGCAGAGATGTGTGGAGATAAGGATACGTTGCAGGCCTGTCAAATGAGACAGGCCTGCAACGCGAAAGGAAATTGCTATTTTGTATGGTGAGTGAAGAAATACAATATCATTTTTTGCTTAATATCCATCCTCGCCGACTGCTGGACGGTTCAGCGGTTCCTTGATCCACCACCACTTCATTACAAGGTTAACAATGAGGCACACGGTCATAATCGCAACCTGGATGCCGATGAACAGCCAGTGCTGGCCGTTGAGCAGCATCATGGGACCGAAGGACCAAGTGAAGAGCTCGCTGAAGGTGGTGAAGATGCAGGCAAACGCAGTGTCGTTGAGGGTGAGAGACTTGTTCTCGGGATCGACAATGCGCAGCAGGATGAAGCCGATCGCAAAGACGCCAGTGGAATAGCCGAAGACGAACAGCGAGCGCTCAAACCAGCTGCCCTTGTTCATGGCGGGGCCAAAGTACATCAGCGTGATGACAACGATGAAAATGCCGAAGAGAAGCAGCAGCGCCAACGGCATGGCGTACTTGACGATGATGCCGAGGTTGATGGAGGCAATGCCGAAGAATACGAGATAGTCTGTGCAGGTGCCGGTGATACGGCTTGTGACATTGGTATCAACGTAGTAATCCACATGCGTTTTTTTGAAAATGTAGAAGAACAGCAGACCAACCAGGAAGGAATACAGGTAGGAGGGACCGTCAAAATTGAACTTATCGTAGAAGAACTTATAGAGCAGACGGCCCGCGCCGGCGGCGACCATAAGGATCGCAAAGTGCCAAGCGAGCGGATCAAGCACGACCGAAGAAGTAGTTGCCTTACCAAGTTCCGTGCGCTTTTCCTTGGGAACAAGGCCGGTCTTCAATTCGCCGGAAAGATAGCTAAAATCGCTGATGTATTTGGTCCAGCCCTTTTTGGTGCCGAGTTTAATGAAGAACATGCCGCCGAACACTCCGGCAAGGATGCCGACCGTGGCACATGTCTGACCGATATCCAGCGCGTCAGTGAAGCCGAGATTTGCAAAGCTGCTGCCGACGGCAGCCGCCGTGCCGTGACCGCCGGAGAAGCCAGCTGCCAGCAGCAGACCGAAGCCGTAGTTTATCTCAGGCCACAGCTTTGAGATCAGTAGAATGGAAAAGGCCGGAGCGAGACCGTACTGGATGACCTGCGCGACCATCTTGTAGGAGAGGTAGGAGCACATACGGCCGACCTCGCCGTTGTTCTTGCCCTTATTCATGCTGAAGCCGTTGAGACCAACACCGGCGAAGATGATAAGAATGAGCATCGTCGGATAGGAGCCGATCTTATCAGACATTGGCAGAAATCCGGGCAGAAGATAACGGAAAGCGAGACCCATAAAGCCAGCCAGCATACTGGCGGGGATAAAGAAGCGCTGGAAGAATTTGATTTTCGCACGGAGCAGCTGACCCAACATAATAAAGACCGAGGCTACCGCAAAATCAAGTAGAAAATCGTTGACTGTCATGTTGTCGTTCCTCCTAAAAATATTGATTCGGGCTTATCTGTCGCCCCAGAGATTCAGTTTGGTGCCGAGACCGAGACGCTGGGCGTTCTGATAGATCTCATATCCCCACGCAACATCCTCAACGGGCATTCCGTCCATGATGTAAATGACACGTTCCATATCGCTCTTGCGGCCGGCGGCCTTGCCTGCGACCACATCGCCGAGATTTACGATGCTGTCCTTGGCAATCTCGCCGCCGTACACCAAATCCATCATATAACCGCAGATTCCGCTGAGGTTTGCGGCATAGCCGCCAGGTTCATCGCGCAGCTCATTGGCGTAGGCCTCGTACATTTTCCAGTTGTCCACAAGGATCGTGGACTCGCACATCATCTTTTTGCTGATGTCGGCGCTTGCGGGCAGGGAGAGCAGCACGCCTTCCTTGAGCCATTCATCCTCAATTTTCGGGGAGACAGCGCCGGAAGTGACGACATTGACTACATCCGCATCGCGCACGGCCTGCTCGATGCTGTCGGCGGCGACCGCCTTGATATGGAAGCTCTTTTCCAGCTCATCGCAGTAGCTCTGCGCGGCATCGCGGTTCAGGTCGTAAACGCGGACCTCCTTAATGTTTTTGAGCACCAGAAGCAGGGCGTTCGTGCAGGAGCGGCCAACCACGCCCGCGCCGATCTGGGTAAGAACCTCGGTGTCCCTGCGGGCATAGTATTTGGCGCCAAGTGCGGGGATCGCGCCTGTACGGGTCGCACTGAGGGTGTTGGCAGAAAGAAACGCAATCGGTGCGCCGGTATCGGGATCATTCAGAAGCGTTGTCAGGATCGAGCGGGGCAGACCGCGGTCACGGTTGGCAATGTTTGAGCCGTACCATTTTTCACCGCATACATGGAAACGGCCTCCCAAATAGGCAACGAGCGCCATAAAACGGCGGTCAGGCCCCTTTTTGGGCATATCGGGGAACTTCGGTTCTTTGGGAAAATAAATCTTGATGCCATGCGCGTTATGGTTCGGCGTGCCCATCAGGTAGTCACCCTGACCGAGCAGCTCGAACACCTCGTCCATGACTTCAATGCAGCGCTCCATATTGCCGGCGCCGGCTTTGACAGCCTCCTCTTCCGTCAGGAAGAGGAAATTTAATCTCTCATCCATACAATTCCCACCCTTTCATGTTTTTGTCATTTTGCAATTTAAATGATGTTCTCATTCAAACCGTGAGCACAGCTTAGCAGAGAAAAAAATAAATGTAAACGCCGAGTTTCGAGCGAGATATGCTCGAAATTCGGCGTTTTCCGAAAAGCCCCGCAATACAATCGTCACATAAATGATACAAATAAACAAATTGAAGGGAAGATTTCAGAATTCTGTATTGTAATCTTGATTGCACTTTATTAGCAGTAAAATGACAGAAATGATACTTGCAAACAAAAAACTGCTAAGTCGAAAGTGAGGCGCCCAAAATTGGGCACCTCATATTTTGCATAAGGGTACTGCGCATCCGTGATCTGTTCAAAATACATGAGCCTTGACCGCTTCAATTGACGGTCAGGGCTTATCTTTTTCTATTGGTTATTGAGAGCCCCGAAAGGGACTCTTTTATTTGTATGTGGAAGCGTATTTTTCTTGATGGGGAAAAGTAGCAAGACGGCGCTGCGGTATTTAGCGACGTCCTATTCCTCCACCGGTAGGACGAGGCGCGAGCAGTAGCGCTTCGTTTCGATCTCGCGGCCTGTGTAGGGCGCGACGATGCACAGCACCCGGGGCAGTCCCGCGGGCGTCAGTCCCCGTGCCTTCACCTCCCGGCCCATGGTCAGCCACATTTCGTCCACACCGGAATAGTCCCCGCAGTACAGCACCGAAAGCGCCCGGCACTCCGGCAGCGTCTGCGCGTCCGCGTCCGCCTTTCCCGGCTTTACGGGAACGCAGACGTAATAGGGGTAGGGCGTGTTGTCAATGCGCCCGCTGAGAAAGTCCTGCCGCTGCTGGATGTTGAAGATGGGCTCGTCAGACAGGGTGCAGCCCCAGCGGACACACTCCCCATAGAAATCGTACATGGCGGCGGTCTTCTCGTCAACGGAGTGCCCCTCGCAGCGGCGGGCGAGAAAGGTCACGGCGGGCAGCGTCATCATCTGCACGGAGATGCCGGGCCCCTCGGCCGCGCGCAGCCGCATTTCCTCCACACTCCGCTGCAGATCGCGCAGACGGTTTTCCAGTACCGCAAGCAGCTCGGACGCCTCGCCGCCGCGGGCGAAATAGTCCGCGATCTCCTCTGTGCTCAGGCCCATCGCCTTGAATTTCTCCACCTGCAGAATACGTGCGACGTTAAAATTGTCGTAGTACCGCCGCCCGCTCTCCGGCGCGATATAGGCGGGCGTGAGCAGGCCTCTTTCCTCCATGCGCATCAGCGTGCTGCGGGAAAGACCGCAGGCGCGCGCCGCCTCGGTGATCTGATAGAGCTTTTTTGTGTCCTTTTCCATAAAATTTCCCTCCTGCCCCTCTTGCTTCGTTCAGGGATGAACGGGTTATAATGTCATTATAAGGAAACCCGCGGCGGTGTCAAGCCCGGCGGCGGGCAAAAACATTGTGGCGCAGGCCTGCGCCACAGCCTTCGGGGCCCCGAAGGCTGAACGAGCTTTGGAGAGGAGCGGAGGAACGATGAAAATTTGGAAACGGCTGTTGGGGTTAGCGCTGTGTCTGTGCGCGGCGGCATGCGTGCTGTGCGTGGGCGCCAGCGCGGCGGATCATACCGATCACCCCATCTGTGGAAAGACGCATAAGGAGATTGGTGACCATACGGAGACTTGCGGCAATGTGACATGGACGGCGTGGAACGGGACGGACATGGATGCAAGCAAAGACCATATCCAACTCACAGAGGGGAACTATTATTTGCCCGACACTCTAACAGTTTCGGACACCATTCATGTCAGCGGAACGGTCAGTCTCTGCCTGAACGGAAAGAAACTGAGCGGGAACACCTATGGCCTAATCGTGCTTGATGAAAACGCCACGCTGAATATCTGTGATTGCAAGGGCGGCGGCGAGATAGAACTGAGCGCAAGCGGCGACTCTTCTACTATAACGTATGATAACCAAACTTCGTCGAGCAATAAGCTGAACCTTTACGGCGGAACGATCAGCAGGACAGGCGGTAGCAATATAAGCTGCGTTTTGAAGGCCGCGACCTCCTCTCAGCTGACATTTAACATGTATGGCGGCTATATCCATAACAATAATACAGGGGCAAGAGCCGCCGTAAACATGCATGTTTCCACTGGAACGCGCACAGTCTCCATCTATGGGGGGAAGATCCGTAACGAGGGAAACTACGGCATTGAGATGAACGAAGAGGGGGAGCGGCTTTATATTGCAGGTGGAACGTTGGAGTCTCGCGCAAATTACGCGGTATTTGCTGTCGGCGGCAGCCAGCTGATCCTCTCTGGCAAGCCGACTATCAAAACAGACAGTTCCTCTTGGGGGGCAATTTGCAGCCCGATGACTCACAGAATCCAGATCGAAAGTGATTTCGAACCCAAAGAACCCGTATCAATATCCCAGTCGTGGGGAGCCGGCGTGTTCGCCGTGCCAGCTGTCACCGGCGGGTCGCTGGCAGACAAGGCGCAATACTTCGTCTCGGCGGAAGAGGGCTACTTTGTGGAGTGCAACAGCGGCGGCAACCTCCAGCTTACCGCCTGCGCCATTACCAAGGATCCCACGGCAGATAACGACTACACCGTTACGGCTAACGGCAGTCCAACTTATCAGTGGTACAGTGCAACGAAGGGCGATGTCCCGGTAACAGATGCTGTTGTTAAAAGCAAAGGAGATTTATTCTATTCTTCGAGATGGATCTACCTGAATAACTCACTTCCAGCAACTGGCAAAGTGACAGGCTTCACGCTCACGATGAAAAAGGGCGATGAACTGACGTTAGATTTCTCCAGAAGTTATGATATTCGCATCAGTGAAGTTACTCTTTCTGACGGCAGGCAAACCATTCCCGGCGTAGAAGATGAGGACCTCTGGCAGAAGAAGTATACCCTCACCGCCCCGGCAGACGGCGATTATACTTTAACGATCAGTGCGAGTGCGGAACCGATGGGTGGAGAGCCGAGTTATGCAAGCTTGTCCTTCACCGCCAAGGTGACGGCAGACGTGCCGGGCGACCAGTTGGATGGCCAGACAGCCGCCACGCTCAACACCACCGGCCTGTCAGGCGGCAGCTACATCTGCCGGGTCACGTGGGAGGGCAAAACCACGCTGAACAGCCAAGTGGTGAGCTATACTGCACCGCAGCATACGCACAGCTGGTCGACCGACTGGACATCCGACGCTACCAACCATTGGCACAAGTGCTTCATCTGTAACGACAAAAATGATATAGTTGCGCACACCTATGACCAGGAAGTCGCAGTGGACGGATATAAAAAGTCCGACGCGACCTGCACAGCTAAAGCGACTTACTACAAGTCCTGCGTCTGCGGAGCCAAGGGAACGGAGATGTTTGAAAGCGGCGGACTCCTTGCCCACGATTTTACCGGCGGCACTTGGAAGAGCGATGCCAACAACCATTGGGAAAATTGCGCCAACTGCGACGCGGAGAGCGACAAAGTTCAGCATAACTTCAGCAAGAGCGGTAACACCTACACCTGCACCGCCTGCGGCTATGCTTATACCGTTCCGTCTCCCTCATCCTCCTCCGGCGGGAGTAGCACGCCGACCATCACCGTTCCCGTCACCGGCAGCCGCGACACCGTGCAGATCTCGGCGAGCGTGAGCGGCAGCGCGGCAGAGGTCAAGGAGATCAAAAAGATCGAGCTGGACAAGATCGGCACGGACCGCGACGTGGTCATCGACCTCTCCGGCCTCAGCAAGAGCGTGACGGGCGTGACGCTGCCCACCGACACCATCCGCAGCATTTCCGAGTCCGAAGCCGACGGCGTGACGATCAAGCTGCCGAACGCGGAGCTGCGCGTCGATCAAAAGACGCTCGCCGCTGTGTCCGAGCAGGCGAAGGGCAGCAAGGTGCAGCTTGTCGTGGAGACCGACAGCAAGGCAAAGGATACCATGACCGCCGCGCAGAAGCAGGCTCTCGACGGCATGAAGAACGCCGCCGCGCTGGAGGCGTACTTCATTTCCAACGGACAGCGCATTCGGGACTTCAACGGCGGCGAGGTCGAACTGAGCATTCCTTATCAGGCCAGCGGCGCGATCCGCGCGTGGTATCTCAAGGAGGACGGCACACGCGAGCCGGTCTCCGCGCGCTACGACAAGGAGAACGCGCGGCTGATCCTGCGCCACTTCTCGCACTACGTCATTGAGGAGCTGGACAGCGGCGCGGCCTATACCGTCTGTGCGAAGGACGATACCTGTCCGCTCGCGGCGTTCGGCGATCTCACCGCGACCGCGTGGTACCACGACGGTGTGCATTACTGCCTGGAAAACGGTCTGATGCAGGGCGTTTCCGCGACGAGCTTCCTGCCGAACGGCAGCACGACCCGCGCCCAGCTCGTCACCGTCCTATGGCGGCTGGAGGGGAGCCCTGAGACGACCAGCGCGGTGAGCTTCGGCGACGTCGCCGACGGCGCATGGTATGCCAAGGCCGTCCGCTGGGCGGCGGGCAGCGGCGTCGTCAAGGGCTACGACAGCGAGCACTTCGGTCCAGACGATGCCGTAACGCGCGAGCAGATGGTGACGATCCTATACCGCTACGCGCAGTACAAGGGCGCGGACGTGAGCGTCGGCGAGGACACGAATATCCTGAGCTTTGCGGACGCGATGACCGTCAGCGAGTACGCCATCCCCGCGATGCAGTGGGCCTGCGGCAGCGGACTTGTGACCGGCATCGCGCGGGACGGAGGAATGATCCTCGCACCCAAGGATACGACCACCCGTGTGCAGATGGCGACACTGATGATGCGCTTTTATACAGAGTGTGCGAAGTAACGGGCAGAGATGAACGTGAACGGACACACGGCAACTGAGCGCCAAAGTTGACAACACACAAAGAGCGAGACCTGACTCACATGAGCCGGGTCTCGTTTTTTGTATACCAAAACCACGCGTTAGACGCGTGGTTCGGTAAGAATTAAATAGTTGAGCAGAAAAAACTCCT
>CAKUCT010000045.1 GCA_934643765.1 uncultured Oscillospiraceae bacterium | reverse complement strand
ACCCGAGGCCTCTTGGTCCCGAACCAAGCGCGATACCAAACTTCGCCACACCCCGTTAGCTCGATTATTATAGTGAAGAAATTCGCGTTTGTCAAGAGGCAAAGCATGATTTTCCTGCCCGTGCATAAAAATATGTCGGAGGCGAAAAGCATGGAAGAAGTAAGATGTGAAAATCGAAGAAAAACGGCGCCCGGCGTGTGGCTGTCGCGCGGCTTTCTGGCGCTGGCGCTGGCTGCTGTTGTTGCGACGTGCAGGCTCTGCGTGCCGCAGGCCGGGCAGGCGATCAGAGGCTGGCTCGGACTGGAAGAGGGCGGAAGGGTGCAGGCGGCCTTTTCTGCGCTGCAGGACGCGCTTGCCGGCGGGCAGGAGGTTGCATCGGCGTTTGCCGAGTCCTATCTGGTGCTGACGGGTGAGACGCCTTGAGATCACGCCCGGTTTTATTGCCGCACTGTGCCTTCTGTGGCTTACAGATCAGCAGGCTCTTATCGCGCCGCTGCTGGCGGCGGTGGCGGCGCATGAGGTGGGGCACCTGATTGCGCTGCGGCTGCTCGGCGCGCGCGTTTTAAGTCTGCGTCTGGGCTTTCTGGACGCGAGAATCCGGACGGGTCCGCTTGGCTACCGGCAGGAAATGCTGGCCGCGCTGGCGGGGCCGGCCGTGAGTGTTGCCGGGTGCTGTTTGCTGCGCACCCGCGCGCCGGGATTTGCGGCCATCAGCCTGCTGCTGGGGCTTTTCAATCTGCTGCCGCTCTGGCCGCTGGATGGGGGGCGCGCACTGCGCGCGGCGCTGGCGCTGCATGGGAGCTTGCGTCTGGCGGATATTGTCTGCCGCTGGACGGGGCGGATGATCTGCGCCGCGGGGCTTCTGGGCGCGCTTGGCTGCGCGTGGAAATACGGCGCAGGGCTTTTGCCGGTTTTGATATGGGGCATGGTATTTTTGCGGCTGGAGGGCTGTGAAGGCTCTTGCATCTGTGACAGGAGTAGAGTACAATATATAGAACTATGATTTTTTCGGGGTAGAACTATGACAGATACCTTACACAGAATTCTGCCGCAGGTGCAAAAACCGGCGCGCTATGTCGGCGGAGAATACAACCAGATTGTCAAGGACAAAAAGGACGTGGACGTGCGTGTGGCGTTCTGCTTCCCGGACACGTATGAGATCGGCATGTCCAACATCGGCATGCGGATTTTGTATGGCCTGATGAACGAAATGCCAGGCGTATGGTGCGAGCGCGTGTTTGCGCCCTGGGGCGATATGGAGCAGCAGATGCGCGAGCACAATATCCCGCTTTATGCGCTCGAAAGCCACGATGCGGTCAAAGACTTTGATCTGATTGCCTTTACAATCGGCTACGAAATGAGTTACACCAACATTTTAAATATGTTGGAGCTCTCCGGCGTGCCGCTGCTGGCCAAGGAACGCACCGAGCTTGAGAATATTGTCTTTGCCGGAGGCGTGTGCGCGGTGAATCCGGAGCCGCTGGCGGATTTTATTGACTTTTTCTCGCTCGGCGAGGGCGAGGATATCACGAAGGAAATTCTCTCGTGCTACCGTCAGGCCAAGCGCGACGGCTGCAGCAAGGAAGAATTCCTGCACCGCGTGTGCAGAATCGACGGCGTCTATGTGCCGTCATTTTATACGCATACATACAATCCGGACGGCACGCTTGCGGCCATCCGGCCGGAAGACGGCGCGCCAGCGCGCGTGAGAAAGCGCATTGTGCAGGACATGGACAAGGCGTATTTTCCGACAAAGACGATCGTTCCCTCGACGGAAATTGTCCACGACCGGACGAACCTTGAAATTTTCCGCGGCTGTATCCGCGGCTGCCGCTTCTGTCAGGCGGGCTTCTGCTATCGGCCCGTGCGTGCAAAAAGCGCCGATACGCTGTGCGAGCAGGCCATCGCATCTCTGGAGGACTCCGGCAACAGCGAGATGACGCTGGCAAGCCTTTCTACCTCTGACTACCGCCATCTGCCGGAGCTGGCTGACCGGCTTCTGGAATACTGCGAGCCGCGGAAGATCAATCTTTCGCTGCCGTCGCTGCGCGCGGATAATTTTTCGCGCGAGCTGATGATGAAGGTGCAGAAGGTGCGCAAGAGCGGTCTGACGTTTGCGCCAGAAGCGGGCTCGCAGCGCCTGCGCGACGCGATCAACAAAAACGTGACCGAGCGGGAGATTCTCGACACCTGCGCCACGGCCTTTTCCGGCGGCTGGAACAGCGTGAAGCTCTATTTTATGCTGGGACTGCCGACAGAGACGGATGAAGATGTGGCGGAGATTGCGGAGCTTGTCAATAAAATCGTCCATTGCTGGCGCATGACGGCAAGCAACAAAAAGCGCGGCATTTCCATCAACCTTGCGACGGCCTATTTTGTACCGAAGCCGTTTACGCCGTTTCAGTGGGAGGCGCAGATCACGCCCGAGGAGTATCTGCGGCGTGTGCATCTGCTGCAGAGCTGTCTGACGGCGCGTGGTGTGGATTACCGGTACCATGAAAGTGATCTCAGCCGCCTGGAGGCGGTGCTCGCGCGCGGCGACCGGCGGCTTTGCAAGGTGCTTCTGCGCGCGCACGAGCTTGGCTGCAAGCTCGACGGCTGGGATGAGTATTTCCGCTATGATCTTTGGATGCAGGCGTTCCGGGACTGCGGCGTTGACCCGGACTATTATACCGTGCGCGGATTCGGGGAGAACGAGCTTCTTCCGTGGCAGACGATTGATGTCGGCGTGACGAAGCAGTTTTTCCTGCGTGAGCGCGAAAAAGCCTACCGCTCGGAGACGACGCCCGACTGCCGCACGCAGTGCGCCGGCTGCGGCGCGCGGAGCCTGAGCGAAAGAGGGGTGTGCGATGAATAGACTGCTGTTTGAAAAGGGCGGAGACGCCGTATACCTCTCGCACCTGGATTTGATGCGCGTGTTTCAGCGCGCGTTCCGCCGGGCGGATATTCTCATCTGGCACTCGCAGGGCTTCAGCCCGCGGGCCTATGTATCGATTGCGCTGCCGCTTCCGGTCGGAACCGAGAGCCGGTGCGAGATTCTGGATTTTGAAATTGAAGACGGCTCTGTCGAGATGGCGACGCTCCCGGCGCGGCTGAACGCGGTGCTGCCGGCGGGCATCCGGGTGCTGCAGGCGTATGAGAGCGGGCGCAAGACGAAGCTATTACAGTTTTTGAAGGCGTCGGTGACGCTGGAATATGACGACGGCGTGCCGCAGGGCGCGCGCGAGGCGATTGCAGCGCTGTTTTCGCGTGAGAGCCTTCCGATTCTCAAGCGGAGCAAGAAAGGCGACAAGGAAATCGATATGAAGCCGCTGATTCATTCGCTGATGATCCGGGAAACCGCGCCCGGCGAGCTTTGCCTGGAGGCGGTGGTCTGCGCGCAGAACCCGGGACTTAACCCGCAGCTGCTGGTATACGCGATCGAAACCGATCTGCCGGAATACAAGCCGGACTTCGCCCGCCTTGCGCGCGAGGAAGTATTCGATGACACATTTGCGCCGTTCCGCTGAACGCCGGAACAGATAAAGGAGAAGCCAATGCACGGACAGGTCAGAATTTTACACTATAACAGCAACGCCCACGCGATCATTGCCTCCGGCGGCCGGATTTCCACCATGGACGGCACGGCCGAGGAAATCTATGAGAAGTCACTTTCGGCGGGCGATGAAAAGAACATCCGCCTGATCGGCAAGGTGCTCTCGTCGGGGCACACGTCGGTGCTGGAGCATGCGTCGGTGAACCTTGCGTTTGAAAATGTTTCGGTGCTGGTTGAGCAGTTTATCATCGAATTCCGGCTTGCCTCGTTTACAGTCAAATCGCGCCGCTATGTCGATTTTTCCAAGGCGGGCTTCGTATCGCCAGGCTTTTCCGATGAGGCGCAGCGGGCGGTGTTTGAAAAAGCCGTGCGCGGCATGTTTGGCGTCTATGACGCGCTGGAAGCCGCGGGCGTCCCGAAGGAGGACGCGCGGTTTGTGCTGCCGTATTGCTTCTGCAGCAACTTCCTGTGTACGATGAACGCACGCGAGCTGGTGCATGTGATGAACGAGATGGTCTATGGCCGGGGCAGCGCGCTGCCGGAGCTGCGGCGCCTGGGCGAGAGCCTGTTTTCACAGTGCGAAGAGGTCCTGCCGTATCTGGCCATCCGGAAGCCGGAGGTGTACTGCGAAAAGCCGCTGCCGGTGCCGAGGGCGCAGGCGCTTTCCACAAGCGCCCCAGTGACGCTTCTGGCCGGGACGGCGGAACCGGAGAAGCTGATTTGCCAGGCGGCGTATCTGGCGCGCGGAGAGTTGGCGCCGGAGTTGACGCAGCAGGAGCAGGCGGAGCTTTTAAAAGCGCTTCTGGCGCGGCCGAGAAAGCGGGAACTCGAGCAGGCAAGCTTTACGCTCTTGTATGCTGGAATGTCGCTTGCGGCGCTGACTCATCTGACGCGGCACCGGATGCAGGCGATGGTTGCGCCCGATCTTCTTGCGAACGCGGATTATGGGCGCTATGTGCTGCCGGAGAGTGTCCGGGCGGCCGGGGCCGAAGATTTGTATCGAAGCGCGTTTTCAATGGCGGAGGAGGCTGCCGGGAAACTGCGGGCCATGGGCGCGGGAGACGACGTGCTTTCGTATCTTCTTGTGAGCGGGCTGAAGGTTCCGGTCGTGTCGACCATGAACGCAGGAGAGCTCTATACATATTTCCGTCTGCGCACGTGCATGCGCGCGCAGTGGGAAATCCGCGAGCTTGCGACCGAAGCATTGCGTGTGCTGCGCCGGGCGCATCCGGTTCTCTTCGGACTCTATGGGCCGACCTGCTTTGCTTTTGGCAGCTGCCCGGAAGGGAAGATGTGCTGCGGCAGAACGGCTGAGATGCGTCAAAAATTCGCCGGAAGCTTATAAAAAGATTATCCCCCGCGGCAGATTTCCGATCTGCCGCGGGGGTTGCTATTTCTTAGAATTTCTTAAAAATTCAAAAAGAAGGAGCGCCCTTGTGTTATACTGGAAGAGCCGAAAGGGGGGACGGTATGCGGAGGAAGCTTTTGACGCTGGCCGCGGCGCTGGCGCTGCTGCTGTCTGGCTGCGCAGGGCGCGATGCGGCAAAGCGCGATATGCAGGAAGAAAAAACGCAGACGCCGGGTCAAATACAGGAAACAACCCAAACAGAGCCGACGGAACCATCGATTTATCAGCCGGAGCCGGGCCAGTGGGCAGCGTATGCGAGCGCCTATGACGCGTATTTCTTATCCGAGCCGCCCTTGCTGCCGCTTTTCGGGCAGTCGGTCTATCTTCAGATGATTGACCTTGACCAGAACGGTGTGCCGGAACTTGTCGTGTATCACGGCGTTTCGACGGCGTTGATGGTTTTTGCTATTTTTACAGTGGAGGACGATACGGTGAAGAGCCTGACCGAAGCGCTCAGCTGGAACTGGGCGATGCCAACGACAGATGGTTCATATGAGATTCCGCGCGTCTCAGGCGCGATGCCGTTTGAAAATCAGGAAATCCTCTGTGACAGCTCGTATCTCTGTCTGGACAGCCGGGTGCTGCCGTTTGGCTGGGACTACGGTGCGTTTTCCGCGCGTATGGACGCGCAGACAGGGGAACCTTTCTGGCTCTTCAGCTGTCTAAAAAACCAGAGGGTTACGATAGACGGCGACGACTGCAATCTTGGGGGCGAATATTGGCGGTTTGAAAACCAAAACGGTGAAATTCAGCCGGAGCTTCTGCTCTCGTTTGGCTTGGACTGGGATGACAGCCAGCCGTATTCCGGCTTCAGTCAGGAAACGCCTGATGAGGCGCGCAGTCCGGTGCAAAGCGATGTGAGCACGGCACCGGTTGTAAACGGCGAAATGTCACGGAAAATCACAGAACACTTTTTAGCGGCCCGCGACGCGGCAAGCCCCGCGTTGACCGACGCACCGGAGGCATGCCGGTTAACGAGAATTACCGGGCAGACGCAGGAGGAACGGCTGCTGCAGGTACGCGCATTTTTTGCGTCCTTCGAATGATTTAACGAGGAAAATTTCTTCCCGGAAAACGGGAAAGTCCCAGACGGGGAAAGGAGACTGTATATGAAAAAAAGAGCATGGATTGTCTGGCTTTTGGCGCTGACGGTATTTACGTCGCTGCTGGCCGGATGCACGAAAAAGCCGGATACGGCCGCCGAGCCGGAGAAGACACAGACCGAGCAGCAGCCGTCCGGCCAGGAGCAGACGCCGGAAGAGCAGCAGCCGGACACGCCTGGGACCGGAGATCCGCAGCCGGAAACGGATACGCCCGATACGGAAGATAAGCCGGAAGGAGAACCGCAGACGGAGCTTACCGAGGAGGAAAAACGCCGCCGGCAGATTGAAGACCGGGTGCGCGCGGCCACGATCTGGGATGACATGAACGAGTTTGACACCAACTTTTCCCGGGAGCGCGCGCTGCAGGGGCTGGTGTGGTTCTTGGATAAAAACTGGGATAATTTTGACCCGGCGATTTCTACTTATTTTGAAGCGGACGATTTCCGCCTGAATCTCTACCAGAACTCGCTGGATGAGTATATCTGCGTGCTCTCGCACACGGACAGCTTCCAGGAATGCTATCTGCGCGCCGACACGCAGGGAAGCGTCAGCGTGTTCGTTCCGGGCACCGAAACCACGACGACGCAGGTATCTGGTGAAATTGCGGCGCTGATCGACAAGGCAAGATACGAAAAGCGTTACGATGGCATCTGGTTCGACAGCGATATGGACAAGACCGCCAACGACACCTTCCGCGCCTATGCCGCGCAGGCCATCGATGGCTTCCGGCAGACACTGGAGGACCATAAGACGGCCTGGAAGCCGGTTCTGGACGACGCGTTCCGGGCGACAGTCTTGTTTGATGAAAACGACCAGTTTGTCTTTGATCTGCAGTGCAAGAGCCTTTACTGGCTGGAGCTGCGGTACGTGCCGGGACATGGCGTGTGGTCGGATATTGCGCTGGTGCCGAATGAAGAGGAAAATTGGGAGCTGGACGAAAGCTTGCTGACAGATTCGTACCTGCTGTCTCTTGTTATGCCGCTTGAAATCGGCATGACGGCGGAGAGCTTTACCTTCGATACGCCAAGCGATCTGTCCCAGCAGCAGCTGTGGCTGTGTTACCTGCTTCTGACGCCGGAGAGCGAGAAAGAAGCGACCTATCAGACAGCAGACAAACAGTATCATGTTACAGAAGCGGACATGCGCCGGACGCTTTCTAAGTATTTCGCGTACTATAAACTCGATATCACGCAGGACGCGGCGTATGACGCGCAGACAAAGGAAATTGTGACGCCGCTGGTCTCCGGCTTCGGCGGCGGCCTTCGTGCGCAGCTACGCACGAGAAGCGCCGAGGGCGACACTGTGACCTTCACCGCAGACTTCTACGCGGAAGACGACGCGGCTTACGCGGAAATCCTCAGATCCAAAACCTACACAATTACGTTCCGCTACGGCGGGTATACTTACGATTCGGCAGTAGAAGCGCAATAAGCGTGAAAAGAAAGTGTTTCCTGCGGCGGGACTTTGTGATACCATAAAGTAAGCAGATGAAAGGAGGCGGCAGCCATGAACGAGACAAGGCTTCTCCGGCGTATCGACGAGCTGGCAGCCGGGCTGCCGGCGGAGCTGGTTCTGCGTCTGTTCTGGATACGGCTGGCGTCCCGGTCCTTTCAGCCGGGGATGCTGCAGATGAGTCTGTTTGACGAACGTGAGACAACGCCCTGGGACATTGTTCTGCAGGGACAGACGGGAAGCTTTGACACAGCGATCGGGCTAGCGCTTTTTAAAATGGGCTTCGATTTTTTGGAAGACGCGTTCGCGCCCATATCGCAGGAAGATGAAAAGAAGTTGCCGGAGCTTCTGTGGTTCCTTTCGCAGATGGAAGTTCCGGAGGGACCGGTGCTGGATGCGCCTGCCTATCAGGCGTTTGTTCAGAAGAATCCTTCCGTGTCCGCCGGGGGCTTTGTCATGCCGCGGGAACTTGCACAGCTGATTGCGCAGCTGGTGCAGGTGCGCGACGGAAAGGTCTGTGACCCGTGCTGCACGAGCGGCGCGCTTCTGGCCGCGGCTGCGCGGGAGTCAAAGCGCCATGGCGCGCATGCCACGCTCTATGGCCAGGTACCGGCAGAGAAGGCGCTGGACTTTGTCCGGTCGGAGCTGCGGCTCTACAATCTCAGGGCAGCGCTCTCGGCGGCCAGCGAAAACGCGCTGATCAAAGATGCGCTGCCCTATAAAAGATACGATTTCATGCTGGCAAATCCGCCGTTCAACCTCTTTGATAGAACGGGGCACTGGTGGAATGATATGGATTCGCGCTGGAAATATGGCGTGCCGCCGTGCGGCCGCGCAAATTTTGCGTGGCTGCAGCACGTGCTGTACCATCTGGAGCCGAAGGGACGGGCGGCGGTTCTGATGCCAAACGGAACGCTTACGAGCAGCCTTCACGCGGAAGCAGAAATCCGCAAAGCGCTTGTAAAAGCCGGCGTGGTGGAGGCCATCATCACGTTCCCAAAGAAGCTGTTTTCTGGGACGGAGGCTGCGTTCTGCCTGTGGCTGCTGCGAAAAGAGCCGGGAGAGGACGTTATGTTCCTGGATGCTGCGCGGCTGCTGCCGGAAATTCGTGGAAAGTTTTTGAAGAAGCATGTGAATTTTATCGCGGAACGCTGCCTGCGGCACCGGCTTTCAGAGCCGATCGAAAAGGAAACAGCCTGCGCCGTGGCAAGCTTGGACGAGATCAAACGGCAGCAGTTTGTGCTGAGCCCCAATCTGTATCTGAAATCTTTGCAGCCGCTTCGAATCAGAAGCAGCATGACGGATTTTCAGACACTTTTGCGCCAGGCGCAGACGATAGATCTGGCAAAGGAAACAAAGGATGCGCTGGCGCGGTGCATATCCATCGCGCCAGCGCGCGACTGGAAGCGGGAAAAGCTGCCGAACGTCTATGAGATTATAAACGGCATCAGCAAAGGACGCGAGGCATTCGGGAAAGGCGTTCCGGTTCTGGAGACAAGGGCGGTTGTTGCAAACGCGTTTATGCCGGAAGCGTTGGAGCGCATTGTGGATGTGTCGCCAAAGGAGCTTGATACCTATGCCATCAAAGCGGGGGACTTGTTTCTGAATCGGACCAGCGAGACGCCGGAGGCGCTTGCCTGCGTCTGCGCGGCGGTGAAAGACCGGCCTGCGGTCTTCAGCGGCTTTTTAAAGCGCCTACGACCGCGGCGGGAGAAGCAGCTGGATGCCCGCTATGCCGCGGCCTTCTTCCGCTCGGACCTCTATCGAAAGCAGATTGCCGATCTTACGACGGTGTATACCACGCGGATGAGCCTGAACAATCAGACGCTCTCAAAAGTGGATGTGTATTATCCCGGGCCAGATGCGCAGCGCCGCATCGGAGAAGCGTTCTATGCCATGGCCCAGGAGCTTGCGCGGGCGCAGAAGCAGGAAGACACGACGCTGCAGGCGTTTTTGCAGGAACTGATGGACACGCTGACAGAGCAGCTGATTACCCGCCCAGCCAGTTGGGCTTTTTCGGGGAAGGATGATGCGTGATGCTGAAGATGACCAAGCGCAATCAGGAGAACATTGTGCTTTTGTGCGCGCTGATTGATCTTGGCGGTGCGGACACGAAAGATAATGTTCTTTCCTATATCCAGGACAAGAATTTCTGGTACCAGAACGATACAAACTGCCCGCCGCCGCGCTCAAGGCCGCATGAGAGACGGTGGAGAAATGTGATTTCCCAGGCACGACGGCATATGGTAACTGACGGCTATGTGGAAAACAAAACGCGCGACTGGTGGAAGATTACGCCGAAGGGACGGCTGCTGTTTCTGAAGCTGAAAGAAACGGCGATGCAGCTGCCGCAGAGCACGGAGCTTCGCTATACGCGCGCATTTTATGAACACCTTTGCGCCCAGGACGAACAGGAGCGGGCGCAGGAGGCGGAAGAAGACCGCGCGCTTGCCGAGGCGATGGCAATCAGCCAAATGGAGCCTGCGGCGGAAACGGAAATTGTTCTTGACAACAGGCCGCGGCCCAAGGACACCAGTGTCCGGCGCCCAGGAAGCCGGTCGTGTTACAACAGAAATCCGCAGATATTGCAGCGCGCGCTGCAGCGTGCGGGCTACCGGTGCGAGATCGACGGGGGACATGTATCATTTTTGTGCAGGAACAGGGTGCACCCATACATGGAGTCGCACCATCTGATTCCGATGCAGATGACAGATGCGTTTGATGTGAGCCTGGACCGCGAGCAGAATATCTGCTGCCTGTGCAGCAGCTGCCACAATCAGATTCACTACGGAACCGTAGAGGACACCAGGCGCATGCTGGAGGTTCTGTTTTCCAAGCGGAAAGCGGAATTGGCTGCGATTCTGGGAAGAGAACTGACGCTCGAAGAGCTCTATGAGATCTACCGCGTCTGATGATACCCAAAAGCGAGCGATTAAAAGGCTGCACGTATTTATGTGCAGCCTTTTCTTGTAGTTGAATATTCAAAGTTCCTGCTGGAACGGCGAAAGCGCCGCTTCCAGCTTTTTCAGCGCCTTCTTTTCAATCCGCGAGACATACGAGCGGCTGATGCCGCAGCGCGCGGCAATCTCGCGCTGTGTCTGCGGCGTCCGGTTGGAAAGGCCGTAGCGAAGCGTCAGAATTTCCTTTTCCCGCGCGCTCAGAACGCGGTCCATGACCTCGCGGAGCTTGGATTGCATTTCGCGCGTGCTGAGATCCTCAAACAGATCTTCCTCCGAGTCGATGACATCCATGAGCGACAGGGAAGTGCCGTCCTTGCCGGTCTCAATGCACTCAGAGAGCGATACATCCGAGGCGCTCTTTTTCATCGAGCGAAAGTGCATCAGGATTTCATTCGCTATCCTCTCTCAACGGATACATAGGTTGGTCAATGGGCGGCAAATCCGCCTCTCCATCCTCTGCAAAGAGATAAACATAGGCATTTTTGCCGTCCCAGACCACCTTTTTGACGATGGTGCGCAGCAGGCGGCGCTTTTCCTCCAGCGTGGCAGAATCCACTGCGCTGGCGAACGACTCGATCATTTCCTGATGGAAGGCGAACTCCTGATGGAGCATCCGGCTCTGCTCGGTGAGGGCTTCCAACTCGGAAAGTCTTGCCTGCTGAGTCTCGCTCTCCCGATGCAGTTCGTCGATCTGCTCCATGACGTACTTTGCAGAGGTGTCGCTGGCAACGGACAGGGACTCCACCAGCCGTTTGATGCGGTCTTCCGTCTCGGCGTGTTTCTCCCGGAGCAGCGCCAGCTCTGCGTCGTAGCCCTC
>CAKUCT010000044.1 GCA_934643765.1 uncultured Oscillospiraceae bacterium | reverse complement strand
AAATCGACTTGTCGTTCTGCGGAACGAGCGAGAAGCTCGGCAGCCGCAGGTGTCCTTTGGTCTCAAAGAACTTCAGATACATCTCCCGAAGTTCATTCAGGCCGTATGCTTTGTGTGCCATATCTTTCAATCTCCTTTTGACAAAAATTCTGAACAAAAAAATCGGAAGTAACAGCAAAAACCTCGCCCCCGAAATAGGGGCGAGGTAAATCGCGGTACCACCCTAATTGCGCCAAAGCGCATCTTAGACGCTCTGTATCGGGAGCGCCCGCCGGAGTCGTCCTCCAGATGCTCAGAACTGGCTGCACCTGTGCGCGCCGAAGGGCTTCCACCATCCCCTTCTCTCTATCGGCCGCTCTCAAGCGCTCGGTTCATCATTGCAAAAACCATATTTCCCAGCTATTTTATCACAAACTGCGATAAAGTCAACTGGTTTGTTTTCCAATCGTTATTTTCCGGACAGATCGACTGCGTGGCGCACAAAGCTCATCGCCGGGACCTGCTTTGGAAGCTTTGCCTGGAAGCGCATCTGCGGCGTTCTCGGCTCCTGCAGCGGCGCGCCGTCCATATCCCGCATACCGCCAGCAATCCACGAAAACGGCTTGCAGTCCGGGCCAACAAGCTCCACCTCGTCGCCTTCGGCAAACTTGTTGCGAAGACTCAGAACCGCGTTCCCATCCGCATCGCAGCTTTCCACCACCGCGCAGATCTGCCAGTCGCGGATATAGCGCGAATTTTCCGTGTACTGTCCCGGCTGGCCGTAGAAAAAGCCGGTGGAGTAGTGCCGGTGCGAAACGTGCTCAACTTCGTCGCGCCAGATTTTGTCGACCGGCCTTCCGGCCAGCACGTCGTCGAGCACATGCCGGTATGCGCCCGTGACAATCGCCGCGTAATAAGCGGATTTTGCCCGGCCCTCAATCTTGAAGCAGTCGATCCCCGCACTTACCAGCTCGTCCATGTGGTCAATCATGCACATATCGCGCGAGTTCATGATATACGTGCCCTTTTCATCTTCAAAGACGGGGAAATACTCGCCCGGCCGCTTTTCCTCCATCAGCGCGTACTGATACCGGCACGGCTGGGCGCACTGGCCGCGGTTGGAGTCGCGGCCGGTCATGTAGTTGGAAAGAAGGCAGCGGCCGGAATACGACACGCACATCGCGCCGTGGCAGAACGTCTCCAGTTCCAGCCCGGGCGAAACCCGCTGCCGGATTTCTATAATCTCCGGCAGACTCAACTCGCGCGCAAGCACCACGCGCGACGCGCCGAGATCGAACCAGCTCTGCGCGCAGGCGTAGTTTGCAATCGATTGCTGTGTGGAAATATGCCGCTGACAGTGCGGCGCGTAGCGCTTGGCCATGGTAAACGCGCCGAGGTCCGCCAGAATCAGCGCATCCACGCCGCAATCGTCCAGCTGCTCCAGCCACGCCGGAAGCGCGGCCGCCTCCGCGTTGCGCGGCATGGTGTTGACCGTCACATGCACGCGCACGCCGTGTTCATGGGCAAAGCGCACGGCCTTCGGCAGCTCCTCCGGGGAAAAGTTCCCCGTAAACGAGCGCATGCCGAAGCTCGTCCCCGCCAGATACACCGCGTCCGCGCCGTATAAAACGGCCATCTGCAGCTTTTCCATATCGCCCGCCGGGCACAGAAGCTCAGGTCTGCGCGCCTGCATTGTCTGCGCCGGCGTCTGTACCGGCTGTATCGGCTCCTTCATTGCTTTCTTCTCCGTTATCTGTCGTCTGTTCGCCGTCGCTTGCCGCCGGCTCCTCGCCGTTCAGCGCTGCCAGGAAGTCCTGGTGCTCATAATAGGTCTTCGAAAACTTGTGCACACCGTCGGCGCTCAGCGCATAGAAATAATAGTCCGTTTCCGCCGGATACAGTGCCGCGCGGATGGAGTTGATGCCCGGGTTTGCAATCGGGCCCACGGGAAGTCCCGCGTTCGTGTACGTGTTATAGGGGCTGATGATCGCCTTGTCCGCGTTGGAGAGCACTTCCTTGCGCACATCGAGCGCGTACTGAATTGTCGCGTCGATCTGCAGGCACGGATAGAGCTTGCTGCACAGGCGGTTATAAATGACGGACGCAATCGACGCACTTTCAGACGTCTTTGCCGTCTCCTTTTCCACCAGAGACGCAACAATAATCACATCGTGGAAGCTCAGCTTGCCGTCTGCAATCTCCTGCTCGGTAAAGCCGTTTTCGCGCATCTTTGTTTCAAGCGCCGCGTTGAGCGTATCGAGCTGGGCATACATATCGTCCGTGATCTTGCTGTCAAAGTTCCGAAGGAACCTTCCAAGCACGTTTTCCGGCTTGTCGTTCAGATAGAACTGATACGTATCCGGGAAGAGATATCCCTCGAGCCGGTTCGTATCGCCGTAGGGAAGATCCTGCAGGAAGCGGTAGTCAAATTCATACGAAGCCGCCGCCTTGGCGAGCTCTTCTGCAGAGCAGACGCCGTTTTCCTCCAGAAGCGCAAAAATATCCTCGCACTCATAGCCCTCCGGAATGGTCACTTCCGTCGTCGCGCGCACACCGGCGTTCGGCGTCATGCCGTTGACCAGCGCGTGATAATCATACAGATGGTTGAGCTCATACGTGCCGGGCTGCACCTTCTTTTCCGCGTGGGAATACAGGCAGTAAAACCGGAACAGCCACTCGTATTCGATCAGGCCCTTATCCTTGAGTTCGCGGCTGACATCGGCAATCGTCGCGTTTTCCGGCACGGTGATGGTCACCTCTTCGTCCGGCTTTGTCAGCGCCAGCACGTCGTCTGCCAGCCGCCAGCCGAACACCGCCAGCAGCACCGACGCCGCCAGCACGCAGCATACATATAAAAGTGTCTTGAGCCCAGCGCTCAGTCCCTGGCGCTTCGGCGCCTGCGCCTGCTGCTCCGGCTCATCGGCGTCCAGACTGAGATCTGCATACTCCTCCGGAAGCTTCGGCTCAAACGGCGGCATCTGCGTCTGAGGCTCCTGCGGCGCAGATGCTTCCGGCGAAGACGGCTGCGTCTGCGGCGCATCTGACGCCTCATCCGGCACGCCGTCCTGCCAGCTATCGTCTTCCGCTTCCTCCACCGGCGTCTGACGGCCGGTTCCCATCATGCGGTCAACGCGGGCAATTTCTTCTTTTGTGGACGCAATCAACTCGTCCAGAGACATCGACGAAAAATCGTCCTGCGTCTCATCGGGGTCATTCAAAAATTGGTCTTCGCGGTCGGACATGGTTTCCTCCCTTCAGGCTTATACGCAGTAGACGATGTCGCTTGCAACCGTCTCGGCAGCCTGCTGTCCCTTCAGCGCGGCAAGAAGCTCCAGACCGAAATCCGCCGCCGCACCGGCGGCGCGGCCGGTAATCACCTTGCCGTCGCGCACAACATTTTTCCCCTCACACACGGCGCTTCCCATCTGCGCCTCGCAGCCGGGATAGCAAGTCGCGGCCTTGCCGTCTGTGATATGGAGCTTTGCAAGAATCGTCGGCCCGGCGCAGATGGCGGCGACATACTTCCCGTCGTCATACGCCTTTTTGACCGCGTCCAGCGCTGTCTTGCAGCCAAGAATCGACTGCACGCCGCCAAGGCCGCCGGGCAGGATGACCATCTCGGCCGCGCCAAAGTCCGCTTTCTCTACGGTGCAGTCGGCCTGCACGGTGATGCCGTGGCCGGCTTCAATCTTTCTGCCGCCGATGCCCGCCAGCACAACCTCCACGCCGCCGCGGCGCAGAATATCACAGGGCGTAACCGCTTCAATCGGCTCAAAGCCGGTTCCTAAAATCATAATAACCATTTTCAATCCTCCAGACATTGTTTGATGCACTGATAAATTTCTTCGTGAATATCCTCAATCGAGCGGAGCTTTCCGTCCTTCACGCAGGAGACCACCCGCCAGCCATAATGCTGCGCCGCAAGGCGCGCGGTTTCGCGGCAGTGGGCAAGATACGCCTCCGCGTGCTCGTGAATATCGGCCTCGCCCACACCCTGGTCTTCGCGCTTTTCGCGCAGCATATGCGCAAGCTCCGTCGGCATGTCCAGACACAGGACCAGATCCGGCTTCGGAAGCCCCATTTTATCATATTCCAGATCATACAGCCAGGTAAAAAATTCCGCCTGCGCCTGCCCCTGGAGCTTGCCGCCCTGGTGGACAGCGTTGGAGGTCGTATACCGGTCGCAGAGCATTACCCCGCCCTTCTGATAATAGTCCTTCCAGACGCGCTCGTAGGATGCGTACCGGTCGACGGCATAGAATGTGGACGCGGCGTAGGGGTTGACCTTCTCCGGGTCTTTTCCGAACTCGCCCGCCAGATACATTTTGATGAGCGCCGACGACGGCTCGTCATACTGCGGGAACTTGATATTCTCAAACGCGACGCCGTCCTGCTCCAGATGCCTGCAGGCAAGCGAGAACTGTGTGGACTTTCCGGTGCCGTCCGTTCCTTCAAATACAATCAGTTTTCCCATAACGCTTATCCTCTTATTCTTCTGCACACCACGGCCCAGAGATATTTTGGCAGCCGCAGCATCCGGCCGAAGCGCTTCGGCTCTTTGATCAGTCTGTAAAGCCACTCCAGATTGCAGGAAATCATCCACTTCGGCGCGCGCTTGACCGTACCCGCGAACGAATCCAGAGACCCTCCAAGGCCGATCATCAGACGGCAGCAAAGCTTCTCCTGGTGGTTTTTCATAAAGTATTCCTGCTTTGGCGCGCCAAGGCACACAAACAGCACGTCGGGCTTTGCCTCGTTGATTGCTGCGATCACGGGCACCTCGTCTTTAAAATAGCCGTCGTGCATGCCGCAGATGGTAAGCCCCGGGTGCTTCTGCAGCATTTTCTCCGCGGCCTTTTCCGCGATGCCGGGCTTACTGCCGAGAAGATAGACGCTTTTTCCCGTCCGCGCAAGAAGCCCCAGAAGATTATCCGCAAAATCCACGCCAGCAACCTTCTGCTTGAGCGGCGTTTTCAGAATTTTAGACGCCAGAACCACCCCGGCCCCGTCCGGCAGCACAAGCGCCGCGCCATTTAAAAGCGCGCGCAGCTTCTCGTCATGCAGCGCCTCATAGGCAATCTCCGCGTTCGGCGTGACTGCGTAGCAGGTCTGATCCCCGGATAAAATTGCACTGGCCTTTTCCAGCGCTTCGTCCATCGTTACATTGTCAAATTCAATTCCCATGATGTCCGTTTTCATATCCGGCACTCCTTAGAATTCTGCGTTTTGCAACATCGTACCATATTTTCTGCCGTTTGTCCATTGCAGGGGCGCGAAAAGTCTTCCCGGCTGTTTCACATTTTCCGCCTGCGGCATAAACTGTTATGAAAGCCATCGCGTCAGTTGACAATCGCGCACGGCTTGTGTCCCGGCGGCGCCTGCGCGTGCGCCGTTGTCAGCTGACGCTGCTTTACGATGAAAAGGAGGTAATCCGTATGTCTGATACGACGCAAAACACGCCCGCCTGCGACCTGCGCGGCATCCGCGAAGCAGTCTGCGTGCATACAGATAAGATCACCGACAGCTGTCTGGCCAAAGACTGTATTGAGGATCTGCATGTGTACTTAACGCTGGAGTCGCAGTGCACGCTCGACAAGGCCGTCAGCGCCAAGGCGCGCTACGTTGAGCTGATGCACGTTGCCATCCAGACCGAGGCTGTCCCCTATTCTACGGGCTATTACACCGTGGATATTACCTACTACTACCGCGTGATCGCAGACGCGGTCGTGGCAGCCGGGCGGCCGAATACCATTACGGGTCTGGCTGTCTTCTCGAAGCGTCTTGTGCTCTTCGGCGGCGACACAACCGCCAGAATCTTCTCCAGCCGCAGCTACAAAAGCTGCCTGTGCAAGCAGACCATTCAGTCCGGCAACACCCCGGAGGCGATTGTAGAGGTCGTCGACCCGATGATTCTCGGCTCGCGGGTGCAGGAGGTCTGCGCGTGCAACTGCTGCCAGCCGGATACACCGCAAATTCCGCAGGCGATTCTGGAGTGCTTTGACGAGGAGCTGGTGCTCAGCGGCGAGTGCAAGCGCCTGCTTGTGACCATTGGTCAGTTCTCCATCGCAAGACTCCAGCGCAGCACGCAGCTGCTCATTCCGACGTTTGACTACTGCATCCCCACCAAGCAGTGCCCGAATGTCTCCGGCGCTGCGGACGAAAATCCCTGCGAGGTCTTCAGCCAGATCGACTTCCCGATGGATGCCTTCTTCCCCGGGAAAAACGACAGCTGCATCCAGCCGTCTGAGAGCTGCACCGGCTGCAGCCGCACCGCAAGCAAATAAGCAGCAAGGGAG
Source organism: uncultured Oscillospiraceae bacterium (assembly GCA_934643765.1). GTDB lineage: Bacteria > Bacillota > Clostridia > Oscillospirales > Oscillospiraceae > CAG-170. The sequence continues at coordinate 5,062 of CAKUCT010000044.1, read as the reverse complement.
TGCCGGTTCCGGCACTCCCTTCGGATTTCCGTCTTATAAAATCCCCTTCTGACGCAAAACGGCGCAGATTTCCCCCACGCGCGCGTCCCAGGAGCTGGCGCGCCCTGCCTCGATGCGCAGCGCCGTCCGCTCCGGCTGCGTGTCCGCCAGCGCCTGCTCGCAGGCTGTCTGGAACGAGGGTGCGTCATCTGCAATGTGGATAATGTCCGCAAACTGCAGAATCTGATCGGGCTGGCGCGTGGAGACAATCGGCTTTCCGGTCGCGAGATACTCATAGAATTTAAGCGGGCTCACGTCCTTGCTCAAAGGCGCCGCGTCAAAGAGGTTCAGGCACACATCAAACTGCGCAAGATACTTTGGAAGCTCCGCGTTCGGCTTCACGCCGAGAAAATGTACATTCGGCATCGCGCGCAGCGCCGTCAAATCGACACCCGGCTTCTCGTTTCCGATCCACACAAACTGCCAGTCCGGCCGCGCCTTCGCCGCAGCCTCCACATAGCCATACTCAATGCAAGTCTGCAGCGCGCCGACAAAGCCGAAAACCGGGTGCGGAATTTCCTTCATATCCTCCGGCACGCTCTGCGGCTTTGACGCCTCAAAAAAGCGCTCAAAATTGGCCCCGTTCGGGATGAACTGTGCCTCCGGCTTTGCCTTCTGCAGACGCTCTGCAAGAGACTTCGCCGTTGCAAAGGTCATATCCGTTTTTGCCGCCAGCTCCAGCTCCATCGCGTCGACCTGGTCTGGGTTCATGAGTCCGCCGTAGGCCGAGTGCCGGTCCACACAGTCGTAGACAAGCCCCGCGTGCGGAATCAGATCCACAAGATCCACCGTTACGGGCGAGTACACCCACAGCAGCGGGCGCTCAAAGCCGTGCTCTTTCATCTTTTCGCGCACAAACTTTGCAATTTTTTTCTGATTGATGCGGTTGATCGCGCGGCACTTATAATAAAACGGCAGCACCGGCGGCAGGCGGTAGACCGTAATATTACTTCGCACCTTCTCCCCCGGCTGCTTCCAAGCCGTCATCAGAGGCTTCGCGTTTTTGTCGCGCAGAGGCGCGATCACCGTCGCCGACGGGTCAAAGTATAAAATTTCCGCGTCCGGGATCCGGCTCATCACCTGCTGTTTGCGGGTGGGAATCGGGAACCAGGGCGATGTCGCCAGACAGACAATCTGTTTCATGTTTCTTCCTCCAGAAGTTTTCTCGCAATCTGCTCGTTCTGCCCGGCAAGCTCGCGCAGATGGGCAACGCCGTAGACCTCCGGGTCTTTCAGCGCGCCGTCTATGAGCGCGCAGAGGTTCTGCGCCGTGACATCCTCAAAATAGACGCAGTGCTTCTGCCCGATGTAGTTCATAAAGCCCGTGACCTTCGGGTCATACGACACGGCGACCAGAGGCGCGCCGACGCTCGAGGCAAAAATCAGCGCATGCAGGCGCATGGACACCACCACCTGCATCTTCTTCATCATGCCGATGATGAGCTTTTCATCATCTGGCGCTGAAAGCATCGCGCAGGGGAAATCAAGCGCCTGCGCCACCTCGCGGCTCGGCAGCAGGTCGCGCCCCGGCTCCAGCGCAAAAAACAGCGGTGTGAGGCCGTATTTCTCATGGACATAGCCTGCCGCGTCAATAAACGCCTGCTTTTTCGCATCAAAACCCGGCCAATCACGCAGCACGAACAGCGCGTAGCGTCCCGCGGGGTCCAGATTGTGCCCCAGAAGGAATCCATCCACCGCGCCTTCCGAGCCGGGCTCGAGCAGCAGCGCGGGGTCCGCCGTCACATAGACCTTCGGCTTTGTCACGCCCATGGCCTGAAGCTCTTCGGAGGACAAATCCTCGCGCAGCGTAATGGCGTCCACGTTCCGGTCGATGACTCTGGCCGCGCGCCTGCGGCAGCTCTCGCCGTTCACGGGCCCGATGCCGCAGCCATACATCAAAACCTTGTTTCCGGTCAGCTTCGCGAGCCGGATGCTCAGCAAATAGTAGTTGAGGCTGCGCGTGCTCGTCTGGTTCTGAATCAGGCTGCCGCCGCCGGAGATATAGAGCTTCGTGCGGCGCATAACCGGCAGGAACGAGAACGGATTGAACACATACACGGAATTGACGTGGTGAATCAGGCGCGTATCTTTCGGATTGTGCGAAAGCACACAGACCGGCATGTCGGGGTCAATGTGCTGCAGCTGCCGCAAAATGGCCTTCAAAATTGCCTCGTCGCCGGCGTTTCCTTTGCCGTAGGCCCCGCAGATCATAACGCCCTGCCGCCGCTTTTTGGGCGCGGCGCACTGCCGGAGAATGGTTCTGTAAATCTCCAGCTGGTGCTGGACGGTCGCCTCCGCGGAGTAAACCCGCTCCGCCTTTTCATAGAAATTTTCGCCGAGCTGCCGCCGGAAGGCCGGGTTCTGCACCAGGCGCACCATAAAGCTTGCCAGCGTATCGACATCGCGCGGCGTGAACAGCAGCCCCGTCACGCCCGACTCCATCATATAGGGAATGCCGCCGACGCTTGTCGCAATCGTCGCGCAGCGCATGCGCGCGCCCTCAACCAGCGCATACGGCGAGCCCTCGGAAAGAGACGTCAGCATGTTCACGTCAATGGCGTTATAAAAGCTGTCCGTATCCTGCACCCAGCCGGCGAAGGCTACGCTTCCCGCCGGGCAGAGCTCTTTTGAAAGACTCTCGAGCATCTGCCGCTCCTCGCCGTCGCCCGCGATCACAAGCCGGATGTTGAGGCAGGTCTTGCAGGCCGCGGCAAAGCCGCGGATGAGCGTCGCAATATCCTTCACGGGGTTCAGCCGCGCGGCAATGCCGAAGACGACCGTCTCTTCGTCAAACGTCAGCCCAAGGCCGCTTAGATACGCCCCGCGCGAAAGCTTTGCCGGCTTCGGCGGGAACTCCACGCCGTTGTAGATGGAAAAAAGCCGCTGTGGGTCAAAGCCGCGCGAAATGAGCAGCTGCACCATCGCGTCCGACACGCCGATGTGATAGTCAAACATCCGCAGCGCCACGGTATTGATTGTGCCGTAGGTGAGGCGGTGGAACGGCCTTCCAAGATAGTCCAGGCGGTAGTCGGAGTGCACCGTCGTGACAATCGGCACCTTGATTGTCCGCTTTAAAATGGCTCCGATCATATTGGCGCGCGAGCCGTGGCAGTGAACAATGTCGAAGTGCTCGGCCCGGATCATCTCGCTCAGGGTTTGGATGCTGCTGCGCACGCCGGAGGCTAAAACGAGCGTGTCGATGCCCATGGCTTTGGCATCGTCTGCAAACGCACCTGCCGTGAAGCAGACCAGCCGCACCTGCTGCGTCTTGCCCAAGCCTTCCAGCAGGGACAGAACGTGCGTCTTTGCCCCGCCGACGTCGCCGCCGGAAATTAAATGAATGATTTTCATAAAAACTCCCAAAGCTGTAATTCGCTCTTGTTTCTTTCTGTATTTTAGGATAAAATACCCTATGCGCCGGTTTTGGATCCCTGCGCAAATTCTAAAACATTATAGTCTATTTTTTCTTTGGAATCAACCAAATCCAAAGGTACTGGAGGCACACATGAAAATTATTGATGAAAAAGGCCGCCTGTTCGGCAAAATCAATCTGATCGACCTGCTGGTGATCGTACTTCTGGTCGCGGTCGTTGCGGCCGTGGGCTGGAAGCTCGTTGGCAAAAAGGCCGCGGCGGCGGTATCGGATAATCAGCACGAACTGACGTTCACGGTTCTTATCAAAGACCAGCCGCGCGAGGTCGCCGAGTTTGCTGAAACGCAGATCGGCAGGCAGCTGGTCAACAACGCCAAGCTCATCCCGGCAGAAGTTACCGAGGTCTCATCGTATTTCGACGCGTCTGAAGTGGGCTATTGGCTCTACGTCACCGTGAAGTCCACAGCCACGTTCTCCGGCAACGTCTGGAAGGTCGGCAGTCAGGAGGTCCGTGTGGGCTATGAGTATATCATCAAGACGAGCGAGTTTGAGCTGACCGGCATCATCTCCGATCTGGAGGCGGACAATGGTTAACCTGCTGCAGGGCTGCTTCTTGTACCGGTGGGCGCTTGCCATTTTCGCCTGGTTTTCCGGCGTGGCCAGCGGCAGCCGCATCCATCAGGGGCTGAAAGCCTGCTGGCAGTCAAGCCACTTTGCATCCTTCCTGCGCCGGAAGCTTGCGGCGGAAACGACAGTCCTGGACGCAAGCGGAACCAAAAAGACTTTTGCCCGCTGCAGTGAGCGTCTGTCCGCGCGCGGCCATACACACCAGTGGCTGCAAAACTCCGTTCTTTATAAAGTATACCGCGCCGTTTTCACCTGCGGCAGAAGCAGCCGCATCTTCGGCTGGCTGTTTTCCGGCGGCATGACGGCCATTTTGCTCTTTGCCATCGGGCTGTATGTACTCATTGACTACACGCTGCGCGATATTCTGGCCATCCCCGTGATCTCGTCCGTCTGGGACGAGGCGCTGCTGCTGTTCTGTCTGCTGTGGATCATCTGGGAGCGCAAAAAGGCTTCTGCTCCGCTCGCACCGAAGCTGAATCCGCTGGACCTTCCGGTGGCAGTTTTTCTGACGGTCTGCTTTGTGCTTTTTTGCGTGGTCTGCCCGTACACCTCCATCCAGATCGCAGGCGTTCGCGCAACGTGCCAGTACCTTCTCTGGTTCTATCTTGTCACAAGGCTCATTCGCAGCGACCGAGACTGCATGACGCTGTATCTGACGCTGGTTTCTCTTTCGTTTGCCGTTTCGCTGCATGGTATTTATCAATATATCACAAAAGCGCCCATGCCCTCGAACTGGGTGGCGCAGGCGGAGACGGCGGTGCGCACAAGGGTGTACTCCATCTTCGGAAGCCCCAACATCATGGGCGATTTTATGGTGCTGTTTGTGCCGATGACGGCGGCGCTGGCCTACTACGCCGAAAAGCCTTCGCAGAAAATCATGGTCTGGATTGCAACGTTCTGCATGTGCTTTGCCTGCCTGTTTACCATGTCGCGCGGCGCGTGGGTGGCGATGGCGGTCGCGATTTTGTTGTTCATCCTGCTTGTCGACCGGCGGCTGTTTTTGCTGCTGGCCGCGGGGCTTGTG
>CAKUCT010000043.1 GCA_934643765.1 uncultured Oscillospiraceae bacterium | reverse complement strand
GCATCCGGTTGTGGATGTATCCGAAGCAAAGTTCACGCCGGGAACGATCGATCTGATTGATATGAAGCTCGTTCCGGCCGACAAAATTCCCGACACCGCAGACGGCACACCGAAGCCCTTCGGCATCGGCGCATGCGAGCTTGGCGGTGAGGCGGCGTTCCGTTATGTCAAGAGAGTCATTGAGCTTGCGATGGCGGGCGATATCGACGCGACAGTGACGAACGCGCTGAGCAAGGAAGCCATCAACATGGCGGGCCACCACTATTCCGGCCATACCGAGATTTACGCGACCTACACAGGGACGGACAAATATACGATGATGCTGGCGCATGAGAATCTCCGCGTTGTGCATGTATCGACGCATGTGTCGCTCCGTGAAGCCTGCGACCGGGTCAAAAAGGCACGCGTTCTGGAGTGCATCCGGATTGCAAATGACGGCTGCAAGGCGCTCGGCATTGAAAATCCGAAGATCGGCGTCGCGGGACTCAACCCGCACTGCGGCGAAAACGGCATGTTCGGCCGGGAAGAGATTGAAGAGATTCAGCCGGCCATCGATGAGGCGTTGGCCGAGGGCATCAACATTCCGGAGAAAAAGCCCACGCCGCCGGATACGGTGTTTTCAAAAGCACTCGGCGGATGGTATGATATTGTGGTCGTGATGTACCACGACCAGGGCCACATCCCCCTGAAGGTCAAGGGCTTTGTGTATAACCGCGAAGAAAAGCACTGGGAAGCGGTTTCGGGCGTCAACGTGACGCTGGGCCTGCCGATCATCCGGGCTTCCGTCGACCATGGCACAGGCTTCGGCCATGCCGGCGACGGACACGCGAATGAACTGAGTCTGGTCAACGCCATCGACTACGCCATTGCGCTTGCAAACCACCGGGAGAAATAAGCAGAAGGGGGGAAAACGATGAAAAACGTTTCTGAACTTGTGTGCCATGAGCCGATTCCGAAGATGTACCGTATCCGGCAGCATTTTGACGACACCTGCATTCCGGACGGTGAGCTTCCGCAGCAGCTGCGCGCGGAGCTGGAAAAGCTTGCGGTGAAAATCAAGCCCGGCATGCGCATCGCCATCACCTGCGGAAGCCGCGGCATCCACGCGTATTCTGTTCTGGTGAAGACGACGGTGGATTTTCTGAAGGAAAAGGGCGCAGAGCCCTTCTGCGTGGCGGCCATGGGCAGCCACGGCGGCGCGACGGAGGAGGGCCAGCGCGAGATTCTCACCAGCTACGGCATTACGCCGGAGGCGATGGGCTGCCCGGTACACTGCGAGATGGACACGGTGGAAATCGGCAAAAGCATTGTCCGCGGCCAGCCGGTCCGCATCGATAAGAACGCGGCGGAGGCAGACGGCATTTTGCTTTTCAACCGGGTCAAGCCGCATACGACCTTCCGCGGCCGGTATGAGAGCGGGCTGATGAAGATGATGGCCATTGGTCTTGGCAAGCAGGTCGGCGCGAGCGCGCTGCACAGCCAGAACCACGCGCACATGCATGAGCTTGTGGAGGAGTATGGAAAGACGATTCTGCAGAACCGGCCGGTGCTCGGCGGCGTGGCGATTGTAGAAAATCCGTATGACAATATTCTGAGCATGACGGGCCTTCTTGCCGAGCAGATTGCGGACGAAGAGCCGAAGCTGCGCGACAAGTCCTACGAGACCATTCCAAAGCTTCCGTTTGAGGCGTGCGATGTGCTGGTAGTCGACAAGATCGGCAAAAACATCAGCGGCGAGGGCATGGACCCGAACGTCACGGGGCGCTTCGCCTCCAAATACGCAACGGGCGGCATCAACGCCGAGAAGCTGGTCATCCTCGATCTGACAGATGAGACACACGGAAATGCACATGGCATCGGCCTCGCCGACGCAACGACAAGACGTCTGGTCGACAAGATGATTCCGGAAAAGACCTATACAACGCCCATTACCAACACGTTCATCCATCTGGCGAAAATCCCGATGACCATGGACAATGACCGCGAGGCACTGCAGGTTGCGCTGTGCACGCTGCAGGAGGCGGAGGATATGGAGCACAAAAAGCTCGTCCGCATTCCCGATACCTCGCATCTGGAATATCTGGAGGTTTCGGAGGGGCTGCTTTCCCAAGTGAAGGCCAACCCGAGACTTGAGATTCTGGAAGGGCCGTATGATCTGGCCTTTGATGCAGACGGCAATCTGTTCTGAGAAACGATGGAAACAATCCAGGAGCGCCTGAAAGACGGCGAGTGTATCAAGGAGTATTCCGCGCTGCAGCCTAGATGGCTGAGCGGCAGCATATGCGCGCTGGCGGGCGCGGCCATCGCAGCTGACAGCCTGCTGCATCCGTCCGGAGCCGGCATTGCGCTGGTAGTGCTCGGAGCGGCGCTGCTGTATCTTGGCCTCCGGCTGACGGTACTGCGGAAAAACGCTTATGTTTGCGTCACCGATCAGCGCGTGCTGTACCGGAAAGTCAACTGGTACGGCGGGCCGGGCAGGCTGCGGGAGATTCCGATTGCGGAGCTTGAAGCAGCGGGGCTCTGCCGGACGACGGTGATGTTCGGCGCACGCAAAAGCGGCGAAGGCATTTTGCGGCTCAAGAGCGGAAAAGAGCGCTTGCTGCCGCTGATGCAGAACGCGGAATATGTGATAGAGACGATCGAAGGCGAGATCACAGCGCTTCGATCGGAAGAAAAGGCCCGGACGGCGCCGTCCGGTTTGTTGGACACTGGGTGTCCAACAAAATGATGGTCTGTTCCCCAAGCGGGTATAGATAAAACAAATGAAAAAGGAGATACAAAAATGATCAAAAAGTGTTTCGCGATCCTTCTTGCTGTTATGATGGTCCTGTCCTTGTTGACCGCATGCAGCGGCAAGACCTCCACGGATACCGCCAACGGTACAACCGAGGCTGCCAACACCAGTGATTCCAGCACTTCCTCTTCCGGCACGTCCTCCAGCGAAGGCCGTACGGACGTCATCATCGCAACTGCGCAGGAGCCGACCGTTTTCTTCTGCCAGGATTCCAACTTCAGCTCCAACCAGGCGAAGGATTCTCCCGTTCTGTTCCAGATCTATGAAAACCTGACCTGGATGTCGGAAGACGGCACGCTTGAGCCCTGGGTCGCAACCGAGTGGGAGTCCAATGAAGACGGTACGGAATGGACCTTTACCCTTCGCGACGATGTCTATTTCAGCAACGGCGACAAGCTGACTGCGGAAGACGCTGCATTCTCCTTTAACCTCTGCCTGGAAACCAATCCGGCTCTGGCAGGCAACCTGCTTATCAACCTCGACCATGCTGAGGCCATTGACGACACGCATGTGAAATTCTATCTGACTGCTCCGTTCGCGGGCTTCGTGGCTGAGACCTCCACGCGCGTAGGCTTCCTGATCGACAAGAGCTACTACGATGAGGTTGGCGCAGAAGGCTACAACAACGCGCCCATCGGCACCGGCGCCTATACGCTCAAGAGCCGTGTCAGCGGCCAGGAAATCATCCTGGAAGCCAACGAAAACTACTGGGGCGGCGCACCGGCCATCAAGACCATCAAGATTCTCCCCATCTCCAATGTCAGCACGCAGTTCATCTCTCTGAAGTCCGGCGACATTGACGTCATCAACATTGCAGACGTTGCTTCCTGCCAGCAGCTGCCGGAAAACGGCGACGTGACCTGGTTCACGGTTCCCTCGGCCGCAAGACTCTGCATGACTTTCAACGACCAGCCCGGCGGCACCCGCTGGAGCAACAACAAGGACTTCCGCAAGGCTGTGCAGTACGCGGTCAATAAGGAAGACATCCTGATCGGCTCGAACTCCGGCGTCGGCACGATTCTGGACATTGACCCGCCCGCGTCCTACGCAGGCTGCCCGGATGCAGGCACCTATAATGTGATCGAACAGGATCTCGACAAGGCAAAGGAATATCTGGATGCCTCCGGCTACAACGGCGAAACCGTCAAGGTCATCTGCATGGCAGGCACGCAGCAGGAAAAGGTTGCGAACATCCTGCAGGGACAGCTGATGGCCATCGGCATCAACGCGGAAATCTCCGCAACCGACTCCGGCACGTACTATGCCGCACAGGGCACCACGCTTGATTACGATATGAACATCTGGGTTACATCCAGCTCCCTGAACGACATTTCTTCCTGCAACACACAGTATCTGACCCAGAAGTACGGCCCCATCATGACAAGACAGGATGAAACCGACGCCCTGTGCCTGAAGGCCAACGAAGAGGGCGATCCCGAAGCGCGCAAGGCCATCTTCCTGGAACTGATGAACATTGTGCAGGAAGAAGCTTACACGGTCCCGTTCTACAACAGTGATTCCGTTATGGCGCTGAGCAAGAACCTCAATGGCGTCACCCTGAACCCCAATAACGCATGGCGCGTTATGAACTGGAGCTGGAATTGATTTCCGGATCTGGTCATCCAAGAGAACTTAGCAAACGAGGCGGCGGGGCATCCCGCCCCGCCGCCGTATCCGTTGAGTAAGGAGTAAACAAGATGCTGAAATATACATTAAAACGTATCCTGCTGATGATTCCGGTCATCCTGGGTATTACATTCTTGGTCTACTTCGTCCTCTCTGTTTCTCCTGGTAACCCGGCGGAAATGGTGCTGGGTCCCGAGGCTACGGCGGAGGATGTTGCGGCAAAGGAAGCGGAGCTCGGCTTGGACAAGCCGGTTCTGGTGCAATACGTCACGTATATGGCGAAGGCTGTTACGGGCGACTTCGGAAAGTCCTGGTTCCAGGGCTTTGACGTCATGGAAGAGTTTTCCCACCGCATTCCCTATACAATCTCGCTCGGCTTTATGGCCATTGCCTGGGCATGTCTGCTTGGCATTCCGATGGGCGTGATTGCTGCGGTGCGGCATAATCACTTCACAGACTATATTGTCACAGTGCTCTCGCTGCTTCTTTCATCCGCGCCGGCATTCTGGCTCGGCATGATGTATCAGATGTTTTTCTCGCTGAAGCTCGGTTGGCTGCCGGCTTCGGGCGCGGGCTCGTTTGCCCACTATATTCTGCCGGCGCTGTCGCTTGGCGGCGGCGTGCTGGCCAGCAACGCCAGAACCACAAGAACCTGGCTTCTCGACTCACTTCGCTCTGACTATGTGCGCACGGCGCGCGCGAAGGGCAACAAGGAAAGCGTTGTCATTTTCAGACATGCGCTTCGAAATTCGCTGCTGCCGGTCATCACGCAGATTGGCACCAGCTTTGCAATCATCATGGGCGGCTCGGTTATCACCGAAACCGTTTACGCCTTCCCCGGCATTGGCTCGTATCTGATCAATGCGGTGAAGACTAAGGATATTCCTATCGTTATGGCCTGCATCATCGTGGTCGCGCTGGTGGTAGGCATTACAAACTTGGTCGTGGATCTTCTGTATGCAGTGGTAGATCCTCGCGTTCAGATCGGAGGTAAGAAAAAATGAGCCAGGCAGTATCTGCGGCCAGAGCCGCCTCCGGAAATGAAGCTACACAAACCAGAAAAACAAAGGGCCAGTTGATCTGGATCCGTTTTCGTAAAAACAAGCTGGCTATGATCGGCCTTGTGGTGCTGTTGTTTATGATGATCGCGGCACTGTCGGCTCCACTGTGGCTGGATTATGAGCTGGTTTACACCCAGAGCATCAAAGAGGCGTTCCAGACGCCGAATTCCGTACACCTGTTTGGTACCGACCAGTATGGTCGAGACCTCTTTGCCCGCATTGTCTATGGCGGCCGGATTTCGCTGTTCGCGGGCCTTGTCACGATCGGCATCGCCTTTGTGCTTGGTATGGTGCTCGGCGGCTGCGCCGGCTTCTTTGGCGGCAAGGTCGATACGATCATCATGCGCTTTACAGATATCCTGATGTCTGTGCCTGGCATTTTGCTGTCGATGACTATCGTCGCGGCACTGGGCCAGGGCCTGTTTAAGATGCTCATTGCCTTGAGCGTCAGCCAGATTCCGCGTCAGGCAAGAACGGTCCGCTCAGCGGTTCTGACGCTGCAGGGGCAGGAATTTGTGGAGGCGGCGAGAAGCTACGGCTCCAAAAACAGCCGGATCCTTTTCCGCCATATCATCCCGAACGTCTTAGGTCCGCTGATCGTCGGCGTGACGATGGGCCTTGGCGGCGTCATTCTGCAGATCGCAAGCCTCGGCTTCCTCGGCATCGGCATTGCGCCTCCCACGCCGGAATGGGGCACGATCATCTCTGAGAACCAGACCAATATCATGTACTATCCGCATCTGGGCATTATCCCGGGCCTGTTTATCATGGTTGCCGTGCTTTGCCTGAACTTCGTCGGTGACGGCCTTCGTGATGCGCTCGATCCCAAACAGAAAAACTGAGGTGCGCCATGGAAAAAATTCTTGAAATCAAAGATCTCTATGTCAACTATAAGACAGACGAGTCGATTGTGCATGCCCTCAACGGCTTCTCGCTGGATGTCTACGAAGGCGAGACGCTGGGCCTGGTCGGCGAGACCGGCGCGGGCAAGACAACCATGTGCCTGAGCACGCTGCGGCTTTTGCCGGACGAGGTCGGCAAGGTGACCTCCGGATCCATTACATACAAGGGCATTGACGTTCTCAAGGCGGACAAGAAGACGATGCGCTCTCTTCGCGGCGGCAAGATCTCGATGATCTTCCAGGACCCGATGACGAGCCTGAACCCCGTCATGACGGTCGGCGATCAGATCAAGGAAGTGCTGAGCCTGCATTTTTCGGAGATGACCGACAAGGAGAAAAATGCCAGAGTAGACGACATCCTTCGCCTCGTCGGCATCATGCCGGAGCGCAAGGATCAGTTCCCGCACCAGTTTTCCGGCGGCATGAAGCAGCGCGTGGTCATCGCTATGGCGCTTGTAGCAGAGCCGGAGCTCATGCTGGCCGACGAGCCGACCACGGCGCTGGACGTTACCATCCAGGCGCAGATCCTGGCGCTGATGGGAGATCTGAAGAAAAAGTTCAATTCGGCCATGGTGCTCGTGACGCACGATCTTGGCATTGTGGCGGAGTTCTGCGACCGCGTGGCCGTGACCTATGCGGGCGTGGTGATTGAGAGCGGCACCATTGAGCAGGTCTTTGCCCGCAAGGAAAATCATCCGTATACGACGGGCCTGTTCAACTGCATCCCGGATCTGAAGTCGACGGCCAAGCGGCTGACGCCGATTCCTGGCTATATGGCAGACCCGAGCAATCTGCCCAAGGGCTGCAAGTTTGCAGACCGATGCAGCAAGTGTCAGGCAAAATGTCTGGAAGAAGAGCCCGGTATGCACGAGGCCGAGGCAGGGCATTTCATCAAGTGCTGGTATTCTGAGGAAAGGAGTGGGGAGAAATGAGCAACGAAGTTTTAATTGAAACGAAGCATTTAAAGAAGTATTTTCCCCACAAGCTGGGCTTTGTGCACGCGGTGGACGATGTCAGCTTTGTCATCCGCGAGGGAGAAACGCTCGGCGTGGTCGGCGAGTCCGGCTGCGGCAAGTCGACGCTGGGACGCGCGATTCTGCGCCTGCATGAGCCGACGGACGGCGATGTTCTTTTTAAGGGCCAGAGTATCCTCGGCCTGAAGGGCAAGGAATTCCGGAAGGTGCAGCAGCAGATGCAGATGATCTTCCAGGATCCGTACTCGTCCCTGAACTCCAGAATGTCGGTCAGCCAGCTGATCGCGGACCCCATCAAGGTCTGCAAAACCGTGACAGGCAAGGAGGCTATCGCAGAAAAGGTCCGGCAGAGCATGGAGCTGTGCGGCCTTCCCGAGCGTTACAGCAACATCTATCCGCACGAAATGGACGGCGGCCGCCGGCAGAGAGTGGGTCTGGCGCGCGCGCTGGCGCTTGATCCGAAGTTCATCGTCTGCGACGAGCCGGTCTCGGCGCTGGATGTTTCCATCCAGGCGCAGATTTTGAATCTGCTGATGGATCTGCAGGAGCGGAACAATCTTGCGTATATGTTCATCACGCATGACCTTTGCGTTGTGCGCCATATCAGCAACGATATTATGGTGATGTACATGGGACAGGTGGTGGAATACGCTTCCCGCGATGAAATCTTTGAGCACCATGTCCATCCCTATACCAAGGCGCTGATGTCCGCCATTCCGACGACGGACTTGAGCCGCCGCAACCGCGAGCGCCACGTGCTCAAGGGCGAGGTGTCGAACCCCATCAACCCCGCGCCGGGCTGCCGCTTCGCGCCCAGATGCCCGTATGCAACGGAAAAGTGCAAAGAGCCGCAGCCGTTGGTTGAAATCGCGCCGAAGCACTTTGTTGCCTGCCATGCGTGTGTAAAGTAAGTATCACAAATGCCGGGCGCGGCTGCGCCCGGCAGACAGAAGAGGAGATTTTGCATGAAATACTGGTATCAGAAAAACCTTCGCTTTTTGCAGACCGTTCTGCGCGCAACGGATCTGATTGACTATGACGCCAAGGGCGTTGTGGAATATATGAAGAAGGCCAACGCGAATGTGTTGGTTGTCAACGCAGGCGGCGTTATGGACTTTTTCCCGAATCCGCTGCCGCTTGCAAAGCCGAACCCCTTTATGAAAGACGGCCAGGATTATCTGACGGATATCTGCAGAGAAATTCATGCGGCCGGGATGCACGTGATTGTCCGTGTGGACTTCCGCGGCGTGGAGGCAGAGCGCTACAATCAGCATCCGGACTGGTTCGCGAAGAATCAGGATGGCTCGCCGAAGACAACGAAATATAATCTGCCGCTGAACTCGCCGTGCTATCTCAGCTACTATGCAAATGAGCACGCGGTAGAGTATATCAAATATATTATGGGCCACTACGATCTCGACGGTATCTGGGAGAACGCGCTGTCGTTTGGCCAGGGCGTGTGCTACTGCGAGCGCTGCCGCGCGCGTTATAAGAAGGATACCGGCAAAGAGCTGCCTGTCTTTACGCAGAATGAGACGCGCCGCAACATCATGTTCGATGCGAACAATGAATATTATTCCGAAGCGTTTGACGAGTACCGCAGCTGGAAGGCGGTTATCGCCGACGAGCATATCAAGCGCATCCGCGACGTCACAAAGTCCTTCGGCGAGGACAAGGCGTATTCGGCTGAGATTTTCAGCATGTACAATAACACCATCTCCAAGATGAGCAGCACCGGCCATGACAACGCCAAGCGCCACTTTGACTATCTGATCAGCTGCGTGTTCATGGACGCCAACTACACCGGAGAAGAGTACACCGGTCACGGTGCATATGATATCATCAATAACGCCGGCAGCACCATCCGCTTCTCCAGAGCGCTGCAGTCCTGGAAGCAGCCGGTCATCAATACCGGCGGCAATGGCACACGGGCACGTTATGTTTGCGATCCGCTGATGGAGACGCGGCAGTGGCTCTGGGAGATTGTCAGCAACGGCGGCGGTGTCTGGAACTGCTACTTCAACGGCCAGCACCCGGCGGCGACGCATGACAACCGCGCGGCCTACAGCGAAAAGGACGCCTACACCTTCCTGGCGGACAATTCGGACGTGATTTCCGACACGGTTCCGGTCAAGGATATCGGTGTGTTCTATTCTTATAATAATCTGAGCAAGTTTGCTGATCCTGTGTTTGCCAAGGATCAGTTTGAGCGGCACTATCGCGGCGTGGAGCGGGTGCTGATTGAAAATCATATTCCGTACAGCTTTGTTCTGGGCGGCGATGAGATGAAACTGGATGATCTCAAGGACGTCAAGGCGCTGCTGCTGCCGAATGCGGGGATTTTGACTGCGCACGAGCAGGAGATTATCCGCAGCTACGTTGAAAACGGCGGCGGACTGATCGCGACGTATGAAACGTCTTTGTACAACGAGGATGGCACGAAGCGCGAGGACTTTGCGCTGGCGGACCTTCTCGGCGTACATTACACCGGCGAGTCGCAGAATACGATCAATGACTACTATTTCAAGATCAAGAATGCGGCGTCGCCTGTCCTGAACGGCATTCATGACACGGAGCTTCTGATGAACAGCGGCAAGACGGCGATTTCGAAGGCCATCGATCCGCAGGAACAGGTGGCGAGTTATCTGCCGCTGATTCTCAACCAGCCGCCGGAGTATGCCTGGATTGCGGAAATGGACTCGCCGTATACCGGCATTGTGGCAAGAACGTATGGCAAGGGCCGTGTGGTCTATTTCGCCAACACGATCGACGAGCTGTGCTTCACAAACGGCCATGAGGACTTCACGGAGGTTTATGCCAACGCGGTTCACTATGTATCGGGCAGGACTTATACGCTCGAGACCGACGCGTACCGCAGCGTGCATACCAACCTGATCGTAAACGAAGGCGAAAACGGTGCCGAGTACATTCTCTCGTTCATCAACGCGACCGGCACGCAGCAGCGGCCGATCAAGGAAATCATCCCCGTCGGACCGTTTACGACAAAGCTTCATCTGAACGGAAAGAAACTTGTAGGCAGCAAGCTTCTGTGGGGCAAGGCCGGCGTGCGCGAGGAAGGCGGCGACGCAGTCATTACTGTCGAGCGCCTGGAGGATTTCGCAAGCGTGCAGCTGAGCGTGCGGTAAACGAAGAAAAGCCCGCGCACGTCTGCGCCGGGAGAAGGAGAAAAATGGATATTGGCATCATCGCCGGCATTCTAACGACATCAGCCCTGATTCCGCAGGTGATCAAGGCCTACCGCACAAAGGACGTCGGTGCGATTTCGCTTGCGATGTATTGCGTGCAGCTGGTAGGGATTGCGCTTTGGATTTTCCATGGCTTGCGGATATGCGATACAGCGTTGATTCTTGCGAATGTCGTGACGCTCTGTCTGTCCGGAAGCATTCTGGCGGCAAAGCTGAAGTTCGGCAAGACGGAAAAACAGAAATAAAAATGGTACGAGCCCGGCAGCAAACGCTGTCGGGCTCGATACTGTTAAAAAAGCATTTATCCGCATAGGGCGGACAAAGGTGCGCGGCGCGTTTTGGGCATTGTGCCAAGACGGGCGAAAGCCTTGCAAATGCAGAAAAAATAAAAAATTTTCTTTTCCGGAACGACAATTTTAGTTGACGGATTTCGTTTATTCTGCTATAATTCATCATTGCGTGGGTATGACCGCGAGAGTCTTGCCGCGCAAACACATGGGGGTGCCTGGATGCTGGATAAACTTTCGACTGCAAAGAAAGTCGTCGGAATCAAGCAGGTACGAAGAGCCGTCAAAGACGGACAGGCTCTTGCTGTGTATCTTGCGGACGATGCAGATCCGCAGTTGACGCAGCCGCTTGAGCGTGCGTGTGAAGAGGCAGGTATCCGTGTGGTTCTGGTCAAGTCTATGAAAGAGCTCGGCGCGGCCTGCGGCATTGCAGTCGGCTCGGCGTGCGCGGCGGAAATCCGCTGACGCCTGAATCTGGTCCCAACGGAATATCTTAGGATGTTTCGGGATAATATAATTGCTGGAAACAGCGACATTTTGAGAAAGGAGGAACACTATGCCTACTTTTAATCAGCTGGTTAGAAAGGGAAGAGAGCAGTCCACCTACAA
>CAKUCT010000042.1 GCA_934643765.1 uncultured Oscillospiraceae bacterium | reverse complement strand
GTCCTGTGGCTGGAGGAGCAGGGGCTTCTGGAGGAATCATCATGCAGGAATTAGAGCAGCAGCTGCGCGCAAAGCTGCTGGAAATCACAGCCCTTGACCAAGCCGCCATGGACGCCGCCAAACGGCGGCAGGCCGAGCTTGCAAAGCCGCCTGGAAGTCTTGGCCTGCTGGAGGATTTATCCGTCCAGCTGGCCGGCATCACGGGCCAGGTCAGAAACGAGCTTCACAAGACGCGTATCTACGTTCTTGCCGCGGACAACGGCGTGGTGGACGAGGGCGTCAGCTCTGCGCCGCAGTCGGTGACGCTGGCGCAGTCGATCAATCTCACGCGCGGCCTGACCGGCGCTTCATGCCTTGCAAAGCATTTTCACGATGAGCTTGTCGTCGTCGATATGGGCATCAAACTGCCGTACACCTGTCCGGCCATTTTGAACCGCAGCCTTGGAAAGGGCACAAAAAATCTTTATAAAGAGCCCGCTATGACGCGCGCGCAGGCCCTGCAGGGGCTGCGCACCGGCATGGACCTTGCCGCGCAGGCAAAACGCGACGGCGTATCGATTCTGGGCGTCGGCGAGATGGGCATCGGCAACACAACGACGTCTTCCGCGGTGCTTCTGGCACTGACCCAGGCCTCGGTGGAGGATGTCACGGGCCGCGGCGGCGGTCTGACTGACGCAGCGTTTTTGAAAAAGAAGCAGGTCATCTCGCACGCGCTGGCCCTTCATAAGCCGGACGCGTCGGACCCCGTGGATGTTTTGTCCAAGGTCGGCGGCTTTGACCTGTGCGCGATGACGGGCGTATTTCTCGGCGCAGCGCACGAGCGCATCCCGGTCGTGGTCGACGGGTTTATCTCGATCGTGGCCGCCCTGTGCGCCGCCCGGCTCGCGCCCGAATCGAAAGCATATTTTATCGGCTCGCACCGCTCGTTTGAAATCGGCTATAAGCTTGCCGAGCAGGAGCTCGGCTTGAAACCATGTCTGGAGCTCGGCATGCGGCTGGGCGAGGGCAGCGGGTGCCCGATTGCCTTCCGCGTTGTGGAGGCCGCGTGCGCCGTCATGTGCACAATGGCCACCTTCCCGGAGGCTGCCATCAATGACGAATATCTGACCGAAATCCGCGCAAAGGACAGTTTCAGCGTATGACGTTTTTTCTCTCCGGCGGCTCAAAAAGCGGCAAATCGCTGCTGGCCCAGCGCATCGCAAAAAGCCTTCCCGGGCCGCATTATTATCTGGCCACGCTCCGCCCGACAGATGAAGAAGACCGCCGGATCGTTCAGCGGCACCTGCGCGCGCGCGACGGCTGGGGCTTTACAACCATCGAATGCGAAAGCGGCATTTTATCCGCGCTGGATCTGGCGCCCGAAAACGGGACCTTTCTGCTCGACAGCGTGACAGCGCTGCTGGCAAACGAGATGTTCCGGCCCGACGGCTCTGTAGACGAGGCGGCGGGCGCGCGGCTTGGGAGCGATCTTGTGCGCTTTTCGCAGCTGGCACAGCATGTGGTCTTTGTCGCGGATTTTGTTTTTTCCGACGGCCGCGACTATGGCACGCTTACCGAAGCCTACCGCGCGGCGCTCGGCCAGATCGGCGTGCGGCTCGGCGCGGCCTGCGATCATGTGGCGGAGCTGTCCGCGGCAATTCCAATCTGGTATAAAGGAGGATGGCAGGCATGAAAACGCAGGTCACAGCTTTTTTCATGGCCTGGGGCATGTTTTTATCCATTCCCTGTCCGGCAAAAATCTGGGACGAAAAGGCCCGGCCCTGGCAGCTGATCTATCTGCCGCTGGTGGGCCTGCTGGTCGGCGCGCTCTGGGCGCTGGCAGGTTTTCTTCTCGGCATGTGGGGGCATCTTCCGGTGCTGGCCGCCGCCATTTTGACGGCCCTGCCGTTTTTTCTCACAGGCTTTATTCATTTGGACGGCTTTATGGACTGCTGCGACGCGATTTTATCCCGGCGCGATCTTCCCACCCGGCAGAAAATTCTGAAGGACTCGCACGTCGGCTCCTTCGCCGTTGTGTGCACCATTTTTCTGATGCTCGGAATGTTTGCAGCGCTCCGGGAACTGGATTTTTCCCGCGGTTGGGCAGGTCTTATACTGCTTCCGGTCTTTTCGCGCTTCGCCGCGAGCTTCTGCGTCTTTTCCTGCCGGCCTATGCAGACAAGTCAGTACGCGGGCGGCTTCGAAGCGCTCAAAAATAAGCGCCAGCTGGCCGCGCTTGCCGTCTTGAACGCGCTTGCCATTGCGGCAGGGATTCTGTTGCTGCCGCACGCTTGGTTCACCGCCTCGGCCATTGGCACGGAGCTGTGCGCGTTTCTTTTCTGCCGCACCGCCCGGCGGAACCTTGGCGGCATGTCCGGCGATATTTCCGGTTTTTCAATTACGTTGAGCGAACTGGCGGGACTTTTACTGCTGGTTTGCGGACAGGGGGCTGTATGGAGCTGATTTTTGGCGGGGCGTATCAGGGAAAAACGCAGTTTGCCGCGCAGAAATATCACCTGAGCGACGCGGATATCTTCACCTGCGAGGACGTAACGCTCTCACCCGACGCCCGGTGCATCCGGCATCTTGAGCGCTTCGCAAAAGCCTGCTGCGCGTCCGGACTCGACCCGCTCACAGAGTTCACCCGGCAATCGCCGAGGGCCGTCTGCTTTCTTGTCGACGATATTTCCTGCGGCATTGTACCGCTGGAGCCCTTTGAGCGGCAGTGGCGCGAAGCGTCCGGTCGGCTGTTATCCGCTCTGGCCCGGCAGGCGGACACCGTCACGCGGATTTTCTGCGGACTGCCGCTGGAGCTGAAGCGATGACGCGGCTCGTTCTGCTGCGCCACGGGCGCACCGCGGGAAATGCGCGGCATTTATATTACGGCAGCACCGATCTTCCGCTGCTGGAAGAAAGCATTGCCGCTCTGAAGCAGAACGCCGCGCGCGGGGTCTATCCGGCGCCAGAGGGCTTTCGCTTCGTGACCTCCGGCATGCTTCGGGCCAACCAGACGCTGCAGGCCATCTACGGCGACGTGCCGTTTACGGTCATCTCCGGTCTGCGCGAGGTCGATTTTGGAATTTTTGAAATGAAAAGCTATGAAGAACTCAAGGATACGCCCGCATATCAGGCCTGGCTGGCGGGCGACTGGTACGGCAACGTCCCGCCCGGGGGAGAGTCGTTCGCCGCGAGCGAGGCGCGCATTCTGCAGGCATTTTCCACGCTCCGCAAGCAGCCGGATGATACCATCGCCGTCTGCCACGGCGGCACCATTCTTACCATCATGGCAAAGCTTTTTCCGGAAGATCGGAAAAATTCCTATGAATGGCAGCCGGAGCCCGGCTTTGGCTACCAAATCGATCTGAAAAATCACACATACCTGCCAATTTCCGGTGAAATCCATTGCGCCATCTGACTTTCTGTGGTATCATGGCGTAAACCACCGGCGCCTCATGCGCTTTTGCCAGCGCCGCCGGATGGCTCTGTTTCGATTTTAACACTTGTCCTTGAACCAGGGAGGTACCTGTATGAAACGACTGCTTACCATTGTTCTGACGCTGGCCCTGCTGGCAGGCATGCTTGTCACCGCGGCCGGTGCCGCTGACACATCGCTGCAGACCGCCTCAAAGAGCGCCGCTTCCTTCACAATTTCGCAGCTTGCGCACCCCGGCATGGGCGACGACTGGGCCGTGACGGCGATGGTACGCGGCGGCTTTTCGCAGCCGGACCATTGGACGGATTCTTATTACCGCGCCCTGGCCTCCAGTCTCCAGCAGACCGGCGGCAAGCTCTCTAACCGCGTCACGGAATACGCGCGCGTCTCGCTGGGTCTGACCGCAATCGGCAAAAATCCCGCCAATGTCGCAGGTTATAATCTGCTGGCGCCGCTCTCCGACTTTGACGCGGCCACACAGCCCGGTGTCACCGCGGCAGCCTACGCGCTTTTGGCGCTTGACGCAAAGAATTATGACATCCCGAAGGCAGCGGACGGAAAAACGCAGGCCATGCGGGAAATGTATGTCGATTTTATTCTCGGCCAGCAGCTTTCAGACGGCGGTTGGGCCATCGGCTCTGAAGAAGCCGATCCCGACGTGACGGCCATGGCGCTGCAGGCGCTGGCGCCTTACCAGTCGAACACCGCCGTCAAAAACGCAGTATCGCTGGCTGTGGCGCGGCTGTCCAAGATGCAGGACGACGACGGCGGCTTCACCGCCTGGGGCGCATCGAGCACAGAGAGCTGCGCGCAGGTGATTCTGGCGCTGTGCGCGCTGGATATCAAGCTGACGGACGCCCGCTTCGTCAAAGACGGAAACAGCGTTCTCGATAAGCTCCTGAGCTTCCAGCTGCGCGACGGCAGCTTCTGCCACACCGACAGCTACGACGCCTACGCCACCTTGCAATCGCTGTGCGCTCTCGCCGCAGCCACGCGCCAGAGCGCGGGGCAGTCCTCGTTTTTCGATATGAGCGGCGTAAAGCCTTCTCTTCACACGCCGCAGTCCGGCGTCAACGCGCACACCGCCAGCCTCACGGCTGTCAGCTTCGCAGATACAGCGCAGCACGCCAACCAGCAGGCCATTGAAACGCTGGCCGGCTATGGCATCATCAACTGCATGAGCTAGACAAGCTTTGCGCCGAATGAGAGCATGACGCGCGCGCAGTTTGCCAAAATTGTCGTCAGCGGCCTCGGCCTTGACGCGGAGTACCGCGGCACGTTCCTGGATGTTCCGGCAACGGCCTGGTATGCCCCGTTTGTCGACACCGCGGCAGCCTTCGGCATCGTGACCGGCGTCGGCAACGGGAAGTTCAACCCCGACGGCACCATCACCGTCCAGGAGGCTGCCGCCATGATCGCGCGGGCCGCCGCGCTGTGCGGACTCGATACCGCCGTTTCCGTGCCCGCCGCAGTGCTTTCCGGATACCGCGACAGCGCGCAGGCAGATACCTGGGCAAAAAGTGCTCTGGCTTACTGCGCAGCTTCCGGCCTCTGGGCCTCCGGCAGTGACACGCTCTCGCCGAAGCGGCCGATTCTCCGCTGCGAAATCGCGCAGATTCTCTATGATCTGCTGCTGAGTGCGGAGCTGCTGCAGTAAGCTTCCGCAAATCAATATAGATTCACGGTTCCGGGCCGCGCAGAACCGTTCTGCGCGGCCCGCAGCGTGTCAGAAAAACTTTCTGATACGCGGCGGGCGTAATCTTTCACACGATCTTCCTTTCCGAAGCCGTTGGCCTGGATGGTTTTTCAATGGTCTGCGCAGCCCATATGATTCAGAAATGAGACACTCATGTATCAGAACAACGCCTTTTCCCGCTGCCACCCGGTGGTAAACTTTTTATATTTTGCGCTGGTGCTGCTCGGCGCAATGCTTCTGCAGCACCCGGTGTGTCAGGCGATTTCGCTTTTTTGCGCCATCGCCTGTTTTTGCTGCCTGGGCGGAGAACGGCCCGGCGGCATGCGGCTGTGGTACGCAGCGGCGCTGTTTCTCATCACGGCTGCGGTGAACCCCATTTTCAGCCATGAAGGAAGAACCATCCTGCGCTATCTTCCCTCCGGCAATCCTCTGACGCTGGAGTCCATCTGCTATGGTCTCGGCGCAGCATGCACGCTCAGCTGCGCGTTGATCTGGTTTGCCTGCTATACGCGGGTGATGACCTCTGATAAATTTGTCTACCTGTTCGGCAGGATTGCGCCCGCTCTGAGTCTGGTGCTCTCCATGACGCTGCGCTTTGTCCCGCGCTTTTCGGCGCAGGCCCGCCGCGTGGCGCAGGCGCAAAAGGGCGTCGGCAACGACCTTCACAGCGGCTCTCTTTTCCGGCGTATCCGGGCCGCGCTGACAATCTTCTCCATCCTCGTCACCTGGTCTTTGGAAAACGCCATCGACACGGCCGATTCCATGCGCGCGCGGGGCTACGGTCTTCCCGGGCGCAGCGCGTTTTCAATCTTCACGTTCACCAAGCGCGACCGCACGCTGCTTGCCTCGATGGCGCTGCTCGGCGCGCTGGTCGCGGCGGGCGCGGCCTCCGGCGCGCTTGCCTGGCGCTATTACCCGAGCCTCAAGGGCGCCGGTCTCGGGCCGCTGTCTATGCTCTGTTGGGCAGGCTACTTTGCCCTTTGCGCAATCCCCGTGATTCTGGAATGGAAGGAGCAGAGCGTATGCAGACGTTTACAATCTCAGATCTGAGCTTTACCTATCCCGGCCAGCAGGCCCCCGCCCTGCAGCAGCTCAGCTTTGGCGTAGAGGCCGGATCTTTTACGGTTCTGTGCGGCCGCTCGGGCTGCGGCAAATCAACGCTTTTGCGCCAGCTCAAACCGTCTTTGCAGCCGCACGGCGCGCAGAGCGGAAGCATTCTCTTCGAAGGAACGCCCCTGAACACCCTTTCGCAGCGCGAGCAGAGCGCGCGCATCGGCTTTGTCCTGCAGAATCTGGACGCGCAGCTGGTCACAGACAAGGTCTGGCACGAGCTGGCGTTCGGTCTGGAGTCTCTGGGGCTTGACACACAGACCATCCGCCGCCGTGTGGCGGAAACCGCCTCTTATTTTGGCATCCAGAACTGGTTCTACCGGCCGGTCGCAGAGCTCTCCGGCGGGCAGAAGCAGCTGGTCAATCTTGCCTCCGTGATGGCGCTGGAGCCGTCTGTGCTGCTGCTCGACGAGCCGACAAGCCAGCTTGACCCCATTGCCGCAACGGACTTTCTCGCTACGCTCGGCAGAATCAACCGCGAGCTTGGCACCACCATTCTTCTGTCTGAGCACCGGTTGGACGAGGCGCTTGCCCTGGCGACAGACGTTATCGTCCTCGACCAAGGGAGAATCTACGCCTGCGGCACGGCCATGGAGGTCGGCGAGCAGCTGAAACAGGCGCGCAGCGGCATGTTCGCCGCCATGCCCGTTCCGATGCGGATTTACGTTGCCGTAGAGAATGAACTTGCCTGCCCGGTTACGGTCGGGCAGGGCCGCGTCTGGCTGGAAGCCTTTGCAAAAGAACACCCCCTGCGCCCCATTTCTCCGGCAGCCGCGCCGGCGCATCCAGAAAAAGCGCCCGCCGTGCAGATCGAGGAAGCGTTCTTCCGCTATGAGAAAAACGCGCCGGATGTCATCAAGGCCCTGTCTCTAAAGGCGTATCCCGGCGAACTGCTTGCCATTCTGGGCGGCAACGGCACCGGAAAATCCACCACGCTGCGCCTGATCTCCGGCCTGAGCCGGTCCTACCGCGGCAGCGTGCAGGTGCTCGGCAAAGCGCCGGATGAAGTGCCGGACCGCATCGCGCTTCTGGCGCAGGACCCGCAGACCCTGTTTGTCAAAAACACCGTTTTTGAGGATCTTCTTTCCGCCGTTTCCCATCTCCCAAAGGAAAAGCGGCAGCCTGCAGCGCTGCAGGCCGCCAAGCTCTGCGAGCTGACCGCGCTTCTGGAGCGCCATCCATATGATCTTTCTGGCGGCGAACAGCAGCGCGCCGCGCTGGCAAAGGTGCTGCTGCGCGAGCCGGAGGTTCTGCTGCTCGACGAGCCGACGAAGGGCCTCGACGCAGAATTCAAGCAGGTCTTTGCCCGCATTCTCAAACGGCTCACCGGCCTTGGCGTGTGCGTTATCATGGTCAGCCACGATGCGGAGTTCTGCGCAAGCTTTGCAGACCGCTGCGCCATGTTTTTTGACGGCGCAATCGTCGCCGAGGGCTCGCCGTATGCCTTCTTCTCCTCCGGAAGCTTCTACACCACTGCCGCCAACCGCATGGCGCGCAGCCTGCTGCCCGGGGCGATCACCGCCGAGGACGTGATTGCTGCCTGCGGCGGCAATCTTCCGCAGCCGGAAGCTTCCGCAGACGCGCCGGATGAGCCCATTTCATACGGCGCTGCAAAAGAAGAAGCGGAATCCGTCCCGCCGCTGCCGGAAAAGGCGCCGCTTCCCCTGTGGAAAAAGCTTCTGGCCGCGCTGTCGGGGCTTAGCGCGCTTTTGTTTTTCCTCCGCATCCTCTCCATCAGCGACCTGTCGGCGCTGCTCTCACAAAACGGCTTGACCGGCCTTGCAGGCGGCACCTTCCGGCTGTATCTTGCGATGCTGGCGTGTCTGTTCTGCCTGGCCTTTTCGCTGAGCCCGGCCGCGGCCCCGGCCAAGCAGGCTTCGCTTACGCGCCGCCCGCTTTCCAGACGGACAAAATTTGCAAGCGCGGCCGCACTGCTGCTCGTGCCGCTGATCATCTTCATCGGCATCGCGTATTTCGGCAAAAAGAGCTACGGCGTCGTGTCCATTCTGGTTCTGCTTGCGTGTATGGCGCCGTTTGCGCTGATTTTCGAAGGCCGGAAGCCAAAAGCGCGCGAGCTTGTCCTGATTGCCGCTTTGTGCGCGCTGGCCGTCGCCGGCCGGGCCGCGCTTTTCATGCTGCCGGGCTTCAAGCCGGTAGCGGCCCTCGTGATTCTGACGGGCGTCGCCTTCGGCGGAGAAACCGGGTTCTTGGTCGGCGCGATGAGTATGCTGGCCTCCAACGTTCTGTTTGGCCAGGGCCCCTGGACGCCGTTTCAGATGTTCGCCATGGGCCTTCTCGGCTTTCTTGCGGGTGTTTTATCCCGGGCCGGGCTTCTGCGCGCGAGCCGCGCGCCGCTGGCCATCTTCGGTGCAATCAGCGTTGTTCTGATCTACGGCGGCATTATGAATCCCGCCTCCGCCATTCTCTATCAGCCGAACCTCAGCTGGGACATTCTCAAGGCCTACTATCTGACCGGCTTCCCGTTTGATCTTGTCCACGCCGCGGCGACAGCGCTGTTCCTCTGGCTCGGCGCCGAGCCGATGCTGGAGAAGCTGGAGCGCGTCAAACGCAAATACGGTCTGACAGAAGACACGTAATTTCCAGCTCGTTCGTCTTTTTTCACAAGTTTTCAAAAAAATCGACACGTTTTCTGGATGTTTCGCCATATTATTTCACTTCGACAGCATTCGACGGTCTTTCTAATACCAAATGTGTATGATAAAGCCAGCTAAGGAACACAACATCTTGTGTTTCGACAGCGAATTTATCTGAAAGGAACGATCAGCTACGATGAATGAGTTGACGAAAGAATATCTTCTTTTATTCGACACCATCCTCAAAACCCAGCAGACCCTGCAGAATCTTCAGGAAAATCTTGTCCAGGCCCAGCAGATGGCAGAAGAGCTCTATCTGGAACGCACCGACGAGCCCGCAGCCTAAAGGCCGGCAGAAAATGATTTACATTTTATTCTGCCGTGCGCGGCAGAACTCTGAGAGACAAAAAAACAAACAGAAATCCGCAAAAGTGAATTGCTGTGAGTCTGACACGTTAAGGCTGCCGCGAAATGCGGCAGCCTTTTTGCGCCGTGAGGCGGCAAGATCTCCACAGTTTCCACAAGGTTCTCCACATTTTGTAGTGTCCTATCATTTCCCGGCACAATTTCTTGTGGCTCCGTGCATGCTTTCGCGTGTTTTTTCGCGCGCCGCTTCTTACAATAGAGCTATCACACCGGTGCTTTGGCGGACAGGCCCCGGAGCTTGAAGGAGGCGCAGCCGTGATCGCACAGAAGTCAAAACCAAACACGCTGCTGCAGACGGGAAAGGTGCTCTTTCTTCCTCTGGGCAGCATCCGGCCCAACCCTGCCCAGCCGCGTAAGGTTTTTGACGCGTCCGGGCTGCAGGAGCTGGCCGCCTCCATCCGCCAGTACGGCATTCTCCAGCCGCTGACTGTCCGCCGGCAGGGCACGGCGTTTGAGCTTGTCGCTGGGGAGCGGCGGCTGCGCGCGGCGGGGCTTGCCGGGCTGCGCGAGGTGCCGTGCATTCTCGTCAGCGTGGGCGATCAGGATTCGGGCATGCTGGCGCTTGTTGAAAACCTGCAGCGGCGGGATCTGGACTATATCGAGCAGGCCGAGGGCCTTGCCCGTCTCATGCAGCAGTATCATCTGACGCAGGAGCAGGCGGCCCAGAAGGTCGGAAAAAGCCAGTCGGCGGTCGCCAATAAGCTGCGGCTGCTGCGGCTGTCTCCGGCGGTGCTGGCGCAGCTTCGCGCCCACCAGCTCTCTGAGCGCCATGCCCGCGCGCTTCTGCGTCTGCCGGAAGAGGACAGCCAGCTGCGCGTTCTGCACCTGATTACGGAAAACGACTGGACGGTTGCAAGAACCGAGAGCTACATTGACGCGCTCCTGGCGCCGTCCGCGCCGCGCAGGCGGCTCGGCAGGTTTGTCCTGCGCGACGTGCGTGTGTTCTTTAACTCTGTCAACCATCAGCTCGACCTCATCCGCGCCGCCGGCATTGATGCCGGCGCAGAGCAGCACGAAACCGACGGCGAAATCATCCTGACCATCCGGATCCCAAAGCACATTTGCGCACGCTGAAGAACACAATCGAACACCGAAGTCTTTCGTCAACGCGGCAGTCCCATGTGGATTGCCGCGTTGTGTTGCTTGGCTTTTGCCCGAAAACGGCTTCTGAAAAAGTTTGGTTTTGTATAATTCGCTTAATTCTCTTGTAAAAACCGTCGCATTTATAAAATTTATTATGAAAAATCACAATACCCGGTTGCAAATATCGAACTTTGTGCTATAGTATGTAATTGTCTGAAAATCAAAAGCAAAAAAATGCTACCGGCCGGATCGAGAGACGATGCGGCCACCACAGGAAAGGGGTACAAGATGTCTCACAAATACGTTTACCTGTTCTCCGAAGGCAACGGCAAAATGCGCGAGCTGCTCGGCGGCAAGGGCGCCAACCTGGCCGAAATGACCAACCTTGGCATGCCTGTCCCGCAGGGCTTCACCATCACCACCGAAGCCTGCACGCAGTACTACAAGGACGACCGCCAGATCAATTCTGAAATTGAAGCGGAAATCATGCAGTACGTGGAAAAACTGGAAGAGATGACCGGCAAGAAGTTCGGCGATCTCTACAACCCGCTGCTGGTCTCCGTGCGTTCCGGCGCGCGTGCATCCATGCCCGGCATGATGGACACGATCCTCAACCTCGGCCTGAACGACGAAGTTGTCGTCGCTTTTGCCAAGAAGACCAACAATCCCCGCTTCGCTTATGACTCCTACCGCCGCTTCATCCAGATGTACTCTGACGTCGTCATGGAAGTCGGCAAGAAGTACTTTGAGCAGCTGATCGACGAGATGAAAGAGGCCAGAGGCGTCACGCTCGACACCGAGCTGACCGCTGACGACCTCAAGGAGCTGGCCGAGAAGTTCAAGGCCGAGTACCGCGAGAAGCTGGGCGAAGAATTCCCGCAGGACCCGAAGGTTCAGCTGATGGGTGCCATCAAGGCTGTCTTCCGCTCCTGGGATAACCCCCGCGCAATCTACTATCGCCGCATGAACGACATTCCCTCCGATTGGGGCACCGCCGTCAACGTCCAGTCCATGGTCTTCGGCAACACCGGCGACACCTCCGGCACGGGCGTTGCCTTCACCCGTAACCCCGCCACCGGCGAAAAGAAGCTGTTCGGCGAGTTCCTGATGAACGCACAGGGTGAAGACGTCGTCGCCGGCGTCCGCACCCCGCA
>CAKUCT010000041.1 GCA_934643765.1 uncultured Oscillospiraceae bacterium | reverse complement strand
CATGGGGGACCTGACTGATTTTGCGGGGCAGATCTGTGAATCGATCGGCAAAAACACCGGCCACATCGCGGCCGTCTGCGACCGTGATACCATGATTGCGGCCTTTGGCGTGCAGCGGCGCGAGCTGATGGACAAGCGCTGCTCACAGGAGCTCGAGCAGCTGATGGAGTCGCGGAAAATCTACCGCTATCAGGCCGGGCAGATCAAGCTCCACCCGTCTGAAAATTCTGAGCGGTACTATCTTGGCGTTGCCGCGCCGATTCTGTCCGAAGGTGATCTCATGGGCAGCGTCATGCTGCTTCTGGAGGACGGCGACGAGCCGCTCAGTGAAGCCGAGCAGAAGCTGGTGCAGACCGTTGCAGGGTTCCTGGGGCGGCAGATGGAAAGCTAAAATACGGGCCGCTGCAGCATGCAGCGGCCCAAACTGTCAAAAAAGCGATTGCTTTTTGACAATAGCGTTGCGCTCCGACCCGCGCGTTTTTGCAGGCTTCACCTGCAAAAACACACTCTCTCCGCGTAGAGAATTTTTTGCCACGCACAGGTCGCGGCAAAAAATAATTTCCACTTTATTCTGCCGTGCGCGGCAGAACTCTGCGAGGCTACAGATGCAGTGCCTGAAAGTCTCACTTTTTTGACAGCGCAGGGCCGCTGCGGTATGCAGCGGCCCCCTTTTATCTATTGCATTTACAGACAGCTCTGCAGCAGCTGATAGATCAGCTGGGCGTGGCGGCACTCATCGTGCGCAATCTCGCGCATCGTGCACGCCCGCGAGCCTGCCGCGCTGGCAAGCTGCTCGTAGGTTTCACGGGCGGACAGCTCTTTCTGGTACTGCATGCGCAGCGTCTCTGCGTTACAGGTGATGCACGGCCGCTCCGGTCTTCCGGGGCAGGCTTTTTTCCCGGTCATCAGGAAATAGATTGCGCCGAGCTTTTTTGCATGATCTGTCTCGTCGGCCGCCAGCGTCAACAGAAGCTTTCTTGCGCAGCCCTTCATCCGGCCCGCCAGGCAGCGGTATGTAGCCGCCCCGGCCAGCTCCTGCTGCATCAGTTCCAGCACATACCCCTCGGTCAGCAGATTTTGCATCTGCGGCGGCTCTGCCGCATCGGCCGCCGGCTGCGCCTGATTTTCCCGTGTTTTCGGCGCCTGCTCCTGCGAAGCCATGACCCGGCTCCAGACTCTTTGCGCCTGTTTGCAGTCAATTTGGTTCATGGGATCCCTCCTTCCGTCCATTTTATGCAGCGGCCTTGCGCGCGCGTTCCAGCCATAGCTGCAAAGCCGCGCGGAAACAGGTAAAAAAATGTCCGGGCAGCCAGAAAAATACAGGATAAAATCTTGTAATTAGACTATGGCTGTGTTAAAATACGTGTTTGT
The DNA here is from genome assembly GCA_934643765.1 of uncultured Oscillospiraceae bacterium. Classification (GTDB taxonomy): domain Bacteria; phylum Bacillota; class Clostridia; order Oscillospirales; family Oscillospiraceae; genus CAG-170. The sequence continues at coordinate 10,156 of CAKUCT010000041.1, read as the reverse complement.
TAGATTATTTGTGATACACGGAAAGGGGCGCAGGATATGACGCAGGATAAGCTTCGGAATATTGCGATCATCGCGCACGTTGACCATGGTAAGACGACCCTGGTCGATCAGATGTTAAAGCAGGGCGGTGTTTACCGCGAAAATCAGGTTGTGGCAGACAGAGTCATGGACTCCGGTGATCTTGAGCGCGAGCGCGGCATCACCATTCTTGCCAAAAATACCGCCGTTCACTACAACGGCTACAAAATCAACATTGTCGATACCCCGGGCCACGCCGACTTCTCCGGCGAGGTCGAGCGTATTTTGAAGATGGTCGACGGCGTTCTGCTGCTCGTCGACGCAGCCGAAGGCCCCATGCCGCAGACGCGGTTCGTTCTGCAGAAAGCGCTGGAGCTTGGCCACAAGGTCATCGTCGTCATCAACAAGATCGACCGTCCGGACGCCAGAGTCCATGAGGTCATCGACGAGGTTCTGGAGCTGCTGCTCGACCTCAACGCGACCGAAGAGCAGTTTGAGTCCCCGACGATCTTCTGTTCCGCCCGCCGCGGCATCGCGTCCTACGGCCCCGACGAAGAGGGTAGCGACCTGACGCCGCTCTTTGAGACCATCGTCAACTACATTGATCCCCCCAAGGGTGACGAGGAAGGCCCGCTTCAGCTGTTGGTCTCGTCCATCGACTACAACGAGTTCGTTGGCCGTATCGGCATCGGCCGCATCGAGCGCGGCTGCGTGCGCCAGAACCAGGAAGTCATTGTCTGCGACTACCACGATCCTTCCATCAAGGAAAAGCAGAAGATTGTCACACTCTATGAGTTCACGGGTCTTGGCCGCAGCCCGATCACCGAGGCAAAGGCCGGTGAGATTGTCGCTTTCTCCGGCATTTCGGACATCACCATCGGCAGAACCCTCTGCGCGGCGGACAATATTGAGCCGCTGCCGTTCGTCAAGATTTCCGACCCGACCATCGAGATGACCTTCTCCATCAACGATTCCCCGTTCGCGGGCCGCGAGGGCAAGTACGTCACCTCCCGCAATCTGCGCGACCGGCTGCAGCGCGAGCTTCTGAAAGATGTTTCGCTGCACGTCAAGGAGGTCGGTACTGACTCGTTCAACGTCGCAGGCCGCGGCGAGATGCACCTTTCCATTCTGATTGAAACCATGCGCCGCGAGGGCTATGAGTTTCAGGTCTCCACGCCACACGTTCTGAACAAGGAAATCGACGGCAAGCTCTGCGAGCCGATTGAGCGCATGGTGGCCGACGTCCCGGAAAACTCCGTCGGCTCGGTCATCGACAAGATGGCCCAGAGAAAGGGCGAGCTCATCTCCATGACCCCGATCGGAAGCCGCATGCGTCTGGAATTTTTGGTTCCGACGAGAGGTCTGTTCGGCTACCGCAACGAATTTTTGACTGACACCCGCGGCGAGGGCATCATGGCCTCGACGCTGGAGAGCTACGCACCGGTCAAGGGCGAAATTGAGCGCCGGCTGACCGGCTCGCTGGTCGCCTTTGAGACCGGCGAGGCGTGCGCCTACGGTCTTGGAAACGTTCAGGACCGCGGCACACTGTTCATCGCCCCGGGCGTGGATGTATACGCCGGCATGATCGTCGGCCAGTGCAACCGCAACGAGGATATGTCCGTCAACGTCTGCAAGCGCAAGCAGCTGACCAACATGCGTGCAGCGGGCTCTGATGAAGCGATCCGTCTGGCCCCGCCGAAGGTTCTGAGCCTGGAGCAGTGCATGGAGTATCTGGCAGACGACGAACTGCTGGAAGTCACGCCGAAGAGCCTTCGTATGCGCAAGCGCATTCTTGACCACTCGGCGCGTATGCGCGCGGCCTCCAAGGCAAAAGCCTAAATCTCTGCGAGATTTACTCAAAAAACAAACCCCGCCTGCAAATGCAGGCGGGGGTTATAGCTGTCGATAATTTTAAAGCTCCCCTGCAGCTTGCAGGGGAGCTTTTTATTTCATGCTTTTTCAGCCGGCCTCGCTCTGGGAGCTTGCCTCGAAAGTTTCAATCCGGCGGATTTTGCCGCCGATGGCGGAGAATTTGCCGATGATATCCTCATAGCCGCGCTCAATGTAATGCGCGTCTTCAATCGTCGTTGTGCCTTCGGCAGACAAGGCCGCAATCACCATCGCCGCGCCCGCGCGCAGATCACACGCGCGCACCTCGCAGCCGTGCAGCTGCGAAACGCCGTCAATAACCGCGGTCTTGCTTTCCACCTGGATGCTTGCGCCCATGCGGTTGAGCTCCGCCGTATAGCGGAAGCGGTTATCGTAAATGCCCTCGGTCACAAGACTCGTCCCCTCGGCCAGCGCCATGCACACCGCAATCTGCGGCTGCATATCCGTCGGAAAGCCGGGATACGGCATGGTCTTGACATTCGACCGGCGAAGACGCCGGGAGGATTCCACGCGGATGGCGTCGTCATACTCCGTCACCTTCGCGCCCATCTCGCGGAGCTTTGCTGTGATGCAGTCCAGATGCTTCGGAATGACATTTTCCACCGTCACATCGCCGCCCACCGCCGCAGCCGCGGCCATGTAGGTGCCGGCCTCAATCTGGTCGGGGATGATGGTATAGCTGCCGCCGGAGAGTCTCGGCACACCGCGCACCTTGATGATATCGGTGCCCGCGCCGGAGACCTTCGCGCCCATGGCGTTGAGGAAGTTTGCAAGATCTACAATATGCGGCTCTTTGGCGCAGTTTTCAATGATCGTCATGCCACTGCAGAGCACTGCCGCGAGCAGAATGTTCATCGTCGCGCCCACAGAGACAATGTCCAGATACACATGCCCGCCCTGCAGGCCGCCTTCCGGCGCGTCCGCGCAGACATAACCGCCGATCTGCTCAACGCTTGCACCCATGGCCTCAAAGCCCTTGATGTGCTGATCGATCGGGCGGACGCCAAAGTTGCAGCCGCCCGGCATCGCCACGCGCGCGTGGCCAAAGCGGCCAAGCTCCGCGCCGATGAGATAATACGAAGCGCGGATCCGGCGTACCAGGTCAATCGGCGCCGTTGCGTTGCGCACGCGGGAGCAGTCAATCTCCAGGGTATTGCGTCCGAAGCGGCGGATGGACGCACCCATGTTTTTCAGAATTTCAAGCAGCAGACGCACATCGGAAATATCCGGTACGTTTTCAATCCGGCACACGCCGTCGACAAGCAGGCTGGCAGGCAGAATCGCAACCGCAGCATTCTTCGCACCTGAAATGCTGACGTGGCCGCTGAGCTGGTTGCCGCCCTGAACGATATATTTAATCAAGTTCAAATCCCTCTTCGAAGCGTCAGCTGACGCGGCGCTTTTCGCTTTCCGCGCCCGAACAACGCCCGACTTCTTTGTTGTCTGGCATAATCGGCTGACGCTATGAGTATTTCCTGAAACGTCAGAAGTAATGGTGCCAATTCACACCACGCAAGTCTAAGGATACCACACCGGCCGCAGAATGTAAAGGAAAAATGACAATTCGGGAACAAAAATCTTAATAAAAATTTAAGGTAGCACCGCGCAATTTGTCAAGCAGATTCACAGAGAGATTTTGCCTCAAGGCAAGATTTGAAAAACGCAGACATACTTTGTGTATTTCAAGTTTTTCAAATCGCAGAATTGGGGCAAAAGGTCCGGTGAAGCGCGCCGGCATATGTGCGGTGTTGCCTTAGGATTTCTTTTGTCACATTTTCCAGAATCGGCGCAGCGTGTGTCGATTCACGCTGCAATCTGCCGCACCTCGCGCGTCATACCGTTGACATAGAACGAGCCAGCGTCCGTGTCAATCCGCCAGACCGGCACAAAGCGCATTGCGGATGAGGCTGTCTCTGAATGGATATAGCCCTGTGTCACGGCGGTAATCTGACCGCCGACCCAGCCGAGCTGGTCCCGGCTTGCAAGCAGCGCCACCAGCGCGTCGGCGCACGAAATGCACGGCTCCTGCGATGTACGCACCACATCCGCCGCGGGATAGTATGTCCCGTCCACGCTGTAAAGCACGTCGTTGCGGTACGTAAAAACAAGCGCGCTTTCAAACACCGGAACGCCCAGCAATCCCTGCACTGCGCTGACACAGTACACACCCGCTGCCTCGCGCGCCGGGTCTGAAATTTCAGCCACCTCAAAATCCATCGCGCGCAGGAGCCGTTTGGTCGTCCGCAGCAGGTCGCGGCTTTCTCCCTGCCCCTCGAGTCGGGCAGACAAGCTCCCACTGCGGCTGAGACTGAGCTGGCTGCCGCCTGCGGCGTAGATGGAAACAAAGCTTGTAGACGCATCCTGCTGTAGCGCAGCGCCGCTTCCGAGCAGCGCCTGGACTGCCGCAGCGCCGTCAGGCTCCGAGAGTTCGATGGTGTAAAGGGTCGCGCTGGCCGGAAGGCTGTCCGCATCCACATCCAGACCATAGGACGCATAGAGTTCCGCCAGCTTTTCATGCATGGCTTTTTCACTGTTGATTCTGGCCGCTTGCGTCGGAACCACGGCCGGAAGCAGGCATGCCACCGCCAGCAGCAAAATCAGCAAAATCAGATTTTTAATCTTGGAAACAGACATCTTCCGGCCTCCTTTCGTATATCAGAATATGAAATCTGACAGGATTTTCTTTAAGACTGCCAACCGGCATCGAGCTGCGTGCCGCTGTCGCGGTAGACCAGCTGCAGCGCATCACCGTATGGGACGATGGCCGCCGCCTGCGCGGCCGGCAGAACGGGCAGCGTATGCGTGTCAAGCGTATAGGTCTTCAGCTGCAGCTCTGCCTGCACAACGGAGGTGCCGGAAAAACGGACCTCCGCCGCGTGGCCGCCGGAGAGCGTCACAGGCAGCGCATGCAGATAATAATCAAAGGTACAGATTGTCTGTCCGCCGCTTTCATAGACGGACGTCAGATACAGTCTAGCGTCGCCCATCAATCCGCCTGCCATGGTGCTCAGAAGCGAGCGCGCCCGCTCCACCAGATCTTCCTGCTGCGCGGAAGCAGCCTGGAAGCGGGAGCTCTGGCCGTCTGATTTCAGGCTCAGCCGGCCGGACGAGAAAATCCGCAGAAGATAGCCCGTCTCTGTAAAGCTGGTGTTCCCGGCGTCATCGGTATAGCGCGCGTCGCCGTATGGATTGAAGCCCAGTGAAGTTGCAAGGGCGTTGCAGAAGCGCGCGTCGCACGGATTGGCGGATGACGCCGTATAAACCTGCGGCGTCTGCGCCGGAATCAGGCACAGATCCTGCACGCTGGAAAACCGGCCAGTCGTATCCTCCGCGGCAAAGAAGCTGCCGTCCGGCGTATAGCTCTGCAGCAGCTGCTCAAGCGTCTCCGCGCTCAGCTGTGTCTGGCAGGCATAGACCGTGTCCGCAGCCAGATAGAGCCGGACGCCGCCGTCTTCCGCGGCCAGCAGGTACCACTGTGCGCTCTGCTCCAGCTCCGTCTGCACGTTGAGCCACGAAGCAACCAGCTGCGGCGCAAGCTCGCCCGGGTAGCGGAAGGCGACGCCCGTCACGCCGAGCGCCGCATGCAGCGCGCTGAAGGAGACACGCTCCGGCTCTCCGGCCGTCTCCAGCGCCTGTGCAAACGAGGCGCCGAGCTGCTCAAACACCGCATCCAGCGAAGAAAAATCGTATTGAAAACTCGTGCGTCCGGCGGGATTGCGCACCGAAATCGCAACCGGCTGCGCCGCGTCCGTGACGCTTTGTGCCGCGGCCATCGGCGTATAGGTGAGTTCTGCCTGGCTCAGGCCGAACACCGACGCCACCGGCCGCAGAAGCCCCGCCAACCATGGCGTATCGGTTACCGTCTTTGCCGGCAGCGCCAGAAGCAGCAGGCACAGAATGACAAGCGTCAGAAGGACAATCAGGATATCTTTTCCAAGCTCCAGTAATTTTCGCATGCCTGCGCCTCCTTTCTGATGGGTTTTCTTCAGCGCGCACTCGGCGCGGCGGGAAGGGTGATGCGCACATCGGTGCCCTCGCCGTAAACAGAGTCGATTTTAATCTCACCCTTGTGCTGCGAGAGAATCTCTCGCGCGATGGAAAGGCCGAGTCCCGTGCCGCCGGACTCGCGCGAACGCGCTTTGTCGACGCGGTAGAACCGCTCAAACAGCCGCGGCAAGTCCTTTTCCGGAATGCCAATGCCGTTGTCCGTCACACGGACAAAGACGGATTTTCCGCTCGAGCCCGCATAAATTTCAATTTTGCCGCCGTCCGGCGTGTACTTGATCGCGTTGGAAACGATGTTCATGACCACCTGCTCAATGCGCTCGCGGTCTCCAAGCACATCCGGAATGTTTTCCTCGCAGGTCAGGGTAATTGTATGGTGGTGGTTCTGCTCGGCGTTGAGCTTCGCCGCCTCATAGACGTTTGTAATCGCCTTGGCAAACGAGAATCTTGAGATATTCATCTCCATCTTGCCGTAGTCGATCTTGCTGAGCGTCAGAAGATCCTGGACAATACGGGTCATACGGTCGGCCTCATTGATGATGACACCCATAAAATTATCGTGCAGCTCGCGCGGCAGATCGTCTCCGGCGGAGACAATCGTCTCGGCGTAGGATTTGATATTCGTCAGCGGCGTGCGCAGCTCATGCGACACATTTGCCACAAACTCGCGCCGGGACTGCTCGCTCTTGCGCTGCTCGGTCACGTCATGGATGACAACAAGCGCGCCGCCCTGTGTCTGGTCAGACGAGAACGGAGCCATGAACAGCTCCAGCTCGCGGTCGCCTGCCGTCTTCTGCGCCTCTAAGTACTGCGGCCGCTTTAAGGTCAGCAGCGTATCGAGCTCCGCCTGGTCGGCAAAGAGCTCATCAAAGGTCGTCGTCGGGTCCAGCGGTCTTGCCAGCATCTGCGTGGCCGCGGGGTTGCAGTGAATGAGATTGCCGGCAGCCGAGAAGGCGACAACGCCGTCTGTCATATGCAAAAATAGCGTGGAGAGCTTGTTGCGTTCATTTTCCGCCTCGGAGATCGTATCTTGCAGAACCTTTGCCATGTGGTTGAAGTTCCGCGTCAGAACGCCGATTTCGTCCTGGCCCTCGACTTCGATGCGCTGGGAAAAATCGCCCGCGGCGACCTGCCGCGTGCCGAGCGTGAGGGCGCGGATGGGCGTGATGAGAATCTGCGCCAGCAGGAACGAGAGCACCACGCAGATCACAAGGCCAAGGCCAAGCGCGCTTAAAATGATGGAAAACAACTCGCTTGTCAGCGCGTCAACCGTCGCGCGGCTGTCTAAAATATAGACAATGTACGTTCCCTCCTGCGAGACGATGGGCACAGCCAAATCCATATAAGAACTCGTGATCGAGCCCTCCTGCCCCACTTCGCCGTTCATGGCCGTCAGAAGGTTTTCGGTCATGCTGACGCTGTCTGTCTGGTCGGAGCTGGCCAGCACCTCGCCGTTCTGATCGAGAATGTAGACATTGCGCGTGGCAATATCAATACCAAGGCCCGCCTGCGCCATCAAAAGCTCTTTCATCCGCTCCGGCGCGTCCGCCTCCTGGCCGGGCAGGCGCTGCAGCTGCGTAATGAATTCGGGCGAGAACGTCTTTTCCATCTGCTCATAAAACTGGGAAATGTAGAAATTACCAACGCCATTGATCAAAAACGCGCCGATGACACACATCAGGGCCAGAATCAGGATGACCATGATCATAACCAGTTTCGTGCGAAGAGACCGCATAGCCCCGCCCTCCTTTCAGACTCTTATCATTTCTGCCTCGCAGAGTTTTGCGCCCGCTGGCGCAAAACGGAATAGAAATCTGTTTTTTTCGGCGGCGTGTACGTCGAAAAAAACTCTTTACGGCTTGCAAGTGTGGAATTTTGGCCCTTTGGGCCAAAATTATGCACGCAGTCAAGCCGCATTCTATTCGGGAAAGACTGGTCTTTCCCGAAGCGTCTATGGCGCAAAATAGTACCCCGCCCCGCGCTTGGTCAAAATATACTGCGGCCTTCCGGGGTCGTCCTCAATCTTCTCGCGCAGACGGCGCACGGTCACATCCACAGTGCGCATGTCGCCGAAATAGTCATAGTTCCAGACCTTCTGCATCAGATCCTCGCGCGTAAAGACCTTGCCGCGCTCGCGGATCAGATGCATCAGAAGATCATATTCCTTCTGCGTCAGATCGACCGGCTGGCCGTCTTTTGTGACGGAGAAGGTAGACGGCTCAATCGTGAGCGCACCGGCCCGCAAAAGCGTCCCGACCGATGCCTTTGCGTCCAGATCCAAACTTCTGCGGCGGATATTTGCGCGCACGCGCGCCATCAGTTCGCGCATGGAAAACGGCTTTGTCATATAGTCGTCCGCGCCGGCCTCCAAGCCAAAGACCTTGTCAGTCTCCTCTTCGCGGGCGGTCAGCATGATAATCGGAATTGTGCTTCCGGCGTCGCGCAGCGCCTTGCAGATATCAAAGCCGTTCATCTTCGGCAGCATCACGTCCAGCAAAATCAGATCCGGATCCTGCGTCCGCGCCAGTTCCAGCCCCAGCTCGCCGTCCAGCGCCTCCAGCGTGTCATAGCCCTCGCGCATCAGATTGAACTTCAGAATTTCCACAATCGCGCGCTCATCTTCTACAATTAAAATGCGCTTTTTTTCCTGTTCCATGGAGCATGCCTCCTTTTTATAGCGGGCGCCGCAGCGCCTTCGGATAGTGATTTTTAAGTACCCTGCCGTCGCCCTTGGCCCAGCCAAGGCTCAGCCCATCGACCGTAACAAGCGTCCAGCCGGAAAGATCCCCCGGCAGAACCTCACCTGCCATGTATTTTTGCACTTCATCGCTGCCTTCCTGCAGATCAAAAACATTGTTTGCGTTTTTCAGCCACAGCGCCCAGGCGTGCGCCGGGCCGAAGCGGTTTTTCAGCACCTCGCCCAGCTCCAGTCCCGCGCGCAGCACGCGCAGGCCCTTGAGACTCGGAAGCGCTTCCGGAGAAAGATAGACAGTCTTTCCGAAAAGAACAATCTTCCCATCAGGAAGACTTGCACCCGCCTCGCGGCAAAACGCCGCCAGCTCCGCAGGCGCCTTTGCCGCGGGCTCCACTGCGATTTCCGCGCCTGACTCGTCACCTGCCTTGCGCAGCACGGCGCAGTAGTGGCCCTCTCCCAAAAGCTTGTGCGGCCAGAGGCGGAACGTATATTCCAGCCCCGGCGCGGGCGCTTCTATCCATTCAGGCCGGCCGGGCGCGAACCACGGCGCGTCGATTCTTTCCACAGAAAACGCCGGATTTGCGCGCAGGAACGCGCTCACGCTTCCCTCGTTTTCCTCCGGGGCAAAGGTGCACGTGGAATACACCAGCCTTCCGCCCGGGCGGAGCATCTGACCGGCGGACTGCAGAATCTCCGCCTGCCGCCGGGCGCACATGAGAACCGTTTCCTCTGACCAGTCGGTCACGGCGGCCTCTTCTTTCCGGAACATCCCTTCGCCGGAGCACGGCGCGTCCACCAGAATTTTATCAAAATATCCCGCAAAGCGCTCGCAGAGCCTCTGCGGATGCTCGTTCAGCACCAGCGCGTTGGAAATGCCGAGCCGCTCGATATTGGACGCAAGAATCTTTGCACGCTTGGCGTTGATCTCGTTGCAGACAAGAAGGCCGCGGCCCTGCATTCTGCCTGCAATCTGCGTGGTTTTGCCGCCCGGGGCGGCGCATAAATCCAGAACCCGCTCGCCGGGCTCTGGCGCAAGCAATGCCACGGGCGCCATCGCGCTTGCCTCCTGCAGATAATAAAGCCCCGCCTCATGATAGGCAGACTTCCCCGGCCGGCTCGCCTCTTCATAATAATATCCGCACGGCTCCCATGGCACAGGGTGCAGAGAAAACCGCGCCAGCGCAGGCGGCGCGTCCGTCTTCAGCGGGTTCAGCCGCAGCGCCACGGCGCGGGGCCGGTTGAAGCTTTCCGCAAACGCGTCATATTCCTGCCCCAGAAGGCGCTGCATACGCTTTGTAAATGCTTCCGGAATCAATCTCCCCGCCTCCTCGTCCTAAAGATGTCGATACAGTTTTATTATATTGCATTTTTGCGCAAATGAAAAGAGGCACTTTTCCCAGGCGCAGATGGCGGACTTTCATTCGGCCGTCTCCCGGAACGGCAGATACTCCATGAATTTCTGGACAGCCGGTGTCAGGTGCGCCCGGTTTTTCATCACAAGCCCGATGACGCGGTAATAGGGCTGCGCCAGGGCGCGCACTTCCATCC
>CAKUCT010000040.1 GCA_934643765.1 uncultured Oscillospiraceae bacterium | reverse complement strand
GTCTACACCATCCTCTGCGCGCTTTCCAGCAGCAGTCTGCGCGAGCACAATCTGACCAACCAGAAGCTCGTGCGCGTGGGCCTGTGGTAGCAGGCCAAGACGAGAAACAGCGAAGTGCGCACCTATCTGGAAACAGAAAAGCTCAACAGCGAGGTTATTTATTACGAGACCGCGTCCGAGCAGAAGCAGGCGCTTTTAGATGGCGAGGTCGACGTGATCTCCGGTGTCTCGCTCTCGCCGATTGCAAATACCCGCATCGTGGCGCAGTTTGCGCCGCGGCCATATTATTTTGCATCCACAAAGGGCAACACGGAGCTCATCCGGCAGCTCGACGAGACGATTGCCAAGATCAATTAGACCGAACCCAAGCTGCAGGACACGCTGTACGACCACGATTTCCGCACGATTGACGACGCATTTTCCGTCACCGAGACGCAGCAGCAGACGCTTGCGGGTCTTGATACGCTGAACGTTCTTTGCATCGACAACGACGCACCCTATGTCTATCAGAAAGACGGCGAGCCGGCGGGCATGCTCATCTCGATTCTGGATGATTTTGCTGAGAGGACAGAACTGAATCTGTCTTATACCTTCTGCGAGGACCGCACACAGGCGCGCGAATATCTGACCAACGGTAGCTATGATATGCGCATCGGCGCGCCGCTGACCTCCGGCACGTGCGCGGAGCTCGGCTTTATCAACAGCGCGCCCGTGATTCAGTCGGTGCTGGCCTATGTCCAGAACCCGACGAGCAGCGGCAGCGGCACCATCGCCGTGATGAGCGGCATTGAAGAGCTCATCAATACCGAGGGCTATGACAATACGCTGATCTTTGACAATACCAACGAGTGCATCCAGGCGGTAGAAAGCAAGAAGGCGGATCTTGCCGCGGGCGACCGCTCGGTCATGGAATATTATATCTATGACAACGGCAGCACGCTTGTCACAAGCCTCATCCCCGGCCAGACGCAGAATGTCAGCATCGCCGTCTCGCGCGAGACCGATGCGACGCTTCTGGCGGTTCTGAATAATTACATCTACAGCATTTCCGAGGCCGATCTGGCCGGATATCTGAGCCGCGGCAACCTGCACAGCGACTCATTCTCGCTCCTGCTCTTCACGCGCCGCCACCCGGCGCAGGCAATTCTGTCCATGATTGTCGTCATGGCGGTTCTGGCCCTGGTGATTTTCCTGCCGGCCAACCGCGCCGCCAAGCAGCGCGTGGCCATGCAGGAGCAGCACAATACGCAGCTCAAAGAGGCACTGCAGATTGCGCGCGAGGCAAACGAATCGAAGACAACCTTCCTTTCCAACATGAGCCACGACATCCGGACGCCCATGAACGCCGTCATCGGCTTCTCGACGCTGCTTGCCAAGGAGCCGGACAACGGCGTGAAGGTGCGCGAATATTCCCGTAAGATCACCGCCGCGAGCAACCATCTGCTGGGACTCATCAACGACATTCTGGATATTTCCAAAATTGAAAGCGGCAAGGTATCGCTTCACCAGTCGGTCTTCTCCATTCAGGAGCTGATTGAGTCCATCAACGTCGTCGTCCGGCCGATGGCGGGCGCGAAGAAGCAGGACTTCCAGGTGCATATGAACACCATGCAACATGAGCTGTTTGTGGGCGATAAGGTCCGCATCAGCCAGGTGCTGATCAACCTTCTGTCCAACGCCGTAAAATATACGCCGTTGGACGGCCACATCACGTTCACCATCACCGACATGGGAAGCTCGTCAAGTTCGTTTGAGCGCATCCAGTTCCGCATCTCCGACGACGGCTACGGCATTACTGAGGAGTTCCAGAAGGTCATCTTTGAGACATTTACCCGCGCCGAAAGCAGCATGGTCAACAAGGAGGTCGGCACCGGCCTTGGCCTTGCGATCACAAAGAACATTGTCGATCTTATGGGCGGCACGATCGAGCTGCAGAGCGTGGTCAACATGGGCAGCACCTTCACCGTGGAGCTTCCGCTGCGCATCCCGCACGAGGAGGAAGACGAGCACTTCTGGGAGAACCACAATATGTCCCGCATCCTGCTGGTGGACGATGATAAGGATGTCTGCGACGGCATCCGCAGCAACATGGAAGACACCGGCGTGCAGTTTGACGCGGCCTACAGCGGCGAGTCCGCGGTGGAACTGGTCAAGCGGGAGTACGCAAAGCACAATGAATACAGCGCCGTCATTCTCGACTGGCAGATGCCGGGCATGAACGGTCTGGATACGCGCGCGAGATCCGGAAGATCATCCCGATCGATACGCCCGTGCTGTTCCTGACGTCCTACGACTGGTCCGAAATTGAGACCGAGGCGCTGGAAATTGACGTTGACGGCTTCCTGGCAAAGCCGTTTACGGTTGTGAACCTCAAGGAAAAGCTCATCGAGGTCGAGCACGGATGTGGAGTTGGATCTCAAGGGCCTGCACTTCCTGGTTGCCGAAGACAACCAGCTCAATGCCGAGATTCTGACGGAGGTGCTCCGCTCGGAGGGCGCGACGTGCGACGTGGCCGAGAACGGCCAGATTGCCGTTCGGATGTTTGTTACCTCGCAGATCGGCACCTACGATGCGGTGTTGATGGATATCATGATGCCGGTGCTCAACGGCTACGACGCGACCAAGCGCATCCGTTCCTCCGGCCATCCCGAGGCGCGCACGATTCCGGCCATCGCCATGACAGCCAACGCCTTCGTCCGCGACGTGCAGGACGCGCTGGACGCAGGCATGAACGCCCACATCGCAAAGCCGATCAATCTCGAGACGCTCAAAAATACGCTTGCCTCGTGCATCCGCAAGTAAATAAAACCGGGCGAAGCCAGAAGGCTTCGTCCGGTTTTATCTTGCGAAAGCCGCAATGTGCAAAAAGATGCCCGGAAAATCCATTTGGATTTTCCGGGCATTTGGTCTTACTTCATGAAGGTGTCGGCCTTCATCTGGTCGATGTACTCCAGGTACTTGGCCTGCACATCAGCCGGAACTAGATCGCTCAGAGCGCCGGCGGACAGGGTGCCGTTCTGCAGCGTGCCGTAGAGGACCTCGCCGCCGAAGGTGCCGTTCACAACAGCTTCCATGGAGGCCGCGACCATCGCGGAGTTATCGGTAACCTGCGAGCAGATGATGCACTCGTTCTGGCCCAGGATGTCGGCAGGCTGCGCGATGTCATAGACCTTCACGGAGCCGGCTGCCGCGTTGGCGGCGTCGATGGCCTCACGCGCGCCGGAGTCAACGGCGGAAGCGTCGCCGAAGAACACGTCAGCGCCCTGGGAGATGAGCTCGGTGGCGAATTCCTTGCCCTTCGGGGCGTCGGAGAAGGAGTTTGCGTAAGGAACGTTCAGAAGCTCAATTTCCTTGCCTTCCTTTTCGCCGACAAACTTCGCGGCCTCTTCAAAGCCTGCGATCTTGCCCTTGGTGGTGTCAAGCTCCATGCCGCCGATGAAGCCGAGCTTGCCGCTTTCGGTCATCAGGCCGGCCAGCGCGCCCGCGATCCAGCCGATCTGCTGGGCGTTCGGAAGCAGGGAAGAAACGTTCTTGTTGACGGCCTTTTCGGGCGTGTCAACCGCGCCGTTGAGCAGTGCGAAGGCAACGTCGGGATACTCTTCAGCCGCCTGCAGGACAGCGTCGGTGTACTGGTTGCCGGGGGCGTAGATCATGTCATAGCCCAGCGCGCAGTAGGCGACAATGGAATCGTAGTAAGCGTCCTGAGAGATGGAGTCGGTGACTTCTGCCTGCCAGCCCATCTTCTCTGCTGCTGCGATCATGGCGTTGTAGCAGGCCGCGCCCCAGCCGCCGTCGTTGATGCTGGAGTCGCAGATCATGGCGACCTTGTAGTCCTTGCTTGCCGTCGTTTCCGTCTCGGCAGCAGGCGCTTCGGCTTCTGTTTCGCCTTCCGCTGGCGCTTGCGTTTCGGCGGCTGCCGGGGTCTGCGTGTCGGCAGGCTTGTCAGCCTCAGCCGGCTTGCTTGCGCAGGCGGCAAGCGTCAGCAGCATGGCGAGGGCCAGGAGCAGTGCAAAAAACTTTTTCATTGTGTTCCCTCCGTATAAATTTGGATTTATAACAACGCCGTGCGGCGCGGTTATTGCGTTTACCGCTGTTCGCGGCGGTAGGGCTTGCCGTTGGCCTTGGGGCCGGCCTGCTTGGTGCCGATCAGGCTCAGGACAAGCACCGTGGCAAGATACGGGATCATCTGGAAGAACTGATAGGGAATCAGGATGCCGGACACCTGCAGACGGATCTGCAGCGCGTCGCAGAAGCCGAAGAACAAGCAAGCCAGCAGAATGCCGCCCGCGTTCCAGCGGCCGAAGATGACGGCGGCCAGAGCGATGAAGCCGCGGCCTGCTACAATGCCGTCGGTGTAGGTGCTTGCGTAGCAGGTTGTGAGGTACGCGCCGCCAATGCCGCACAACGCGCCGCAGATGACGCAGGAGAGATACTTCACGCCGACGACCTGGATGCCGAGCGTCGCCGCGGCCTGCGGGTGCTCGCCGACGGATTTATAGCTCAGGCCTGCGCGGGTCTTGTTGAAGAACACGGCGGTGAAAATCACAAACAAGAACGTCAGATACACCATCGGGCTCTGGTCAAACAGCAGCGGGCCGATGACCGGGATATTCTTGAGGCCCGGGATGGCGACCGACGGCATGGTGACAATCTGCTTGAGGTCTGAGCCGGTGCCGAAATAGACGCGGTAGATGAACGAGGCCAGCGCCGGTGCGAAGATGTTTACGGCCATGCCGTAGACGGTGTGGTCGGCGCAGAGGGTGATGGTGGAAAACGCATAGACCATGTTGACCAGGATACCGGCCAGCGCGCCGCACAGAAGGCCCAGCCAGTTGGAGCCTGTCACGTAGCAGACAAGGAAGCCAACCAGCGCGCCGATGGAGGCAAGACCCTCCAGGCCGATGTTGACCATGCCGGCCCGCTGCCCGTAGAGCTCTGCCAGAGAGATCAGCAGCACGGGGATGGCCAGACGGACAGTCGCCAGAAGTAAGCTCGAAATCCAATCCATTACACAGCACCCGCCTTTCTCTTGCCGAACACGCGGTTTTTCCACGCCTGGAATTCCGGAAGCTTTGTCAGCGCCATGCCTGCCACGGAGAAGACGATGACAAGCGCCTGGATGATATCCGACACGCTGGTCGGAACGCCGGTTGCGGCCTGCATGGTCGTCGAGCCCACGCGAAGCACCGCGAAGAACAGGGCGACAAGCATCGTCGCCAGCGGATGCAGCTGGCCGATGAGCGCCATCGCAACGCCGTCAAAGCCGTAGCCCGCGCCGAAGCCGTTGATCAGACGGAACTGCGTGCCAAGAAGCTCCGCGCCGCCGCCAAGGCCCGCAATCGCGCCGGAGACGATGAAGCTCATGAGCATGTAACGGCTGACTGGGAAGCCGTTGAAGCGGCTTGCGGTCTGGTTGAGGCCGACGGCCCGGAGCTTGAAGCCGGGGCTGGTCCAGAACAGGAAATAATAGATGAGAAGACCGACGACGAGGGCAATCACAAGGCCCCAGGTAAAGCGCATGCCGGTGATGATGCGCGGCAGGTGCACTTCATCTGCGATGGCAGGGGTCTGCGGGACGGAGGCGTCGCGGATCCAGCTGGTGTAGATGACGCCCATGAAAAGCGTCGCCACATAGTTGAGCATGATGGAGATGATCATCTCGTTCTGCCCGCGCGTGATTTTCAGAACGCCCGGGATCATGCCCCAGAAGCCGCCGGCCACAGCGCCGGCCAGCAGCGCCAGCACAATTCCGCCAAGGCCGGTCAGGCCGGTGAAGTAGCAGGTAAGAAACGCTGCGATCGAGCCCATCAGGAACTGGCCCTCGCCGCCGAGGTTAAACACGCCGCAGCGGTACGCGAAGCACGCGCACAGCGCCGTGAACATCAGAGGCGTGGCTTTTGCCAGCGTTGTGCCGATACCGGCCTTGGAGCCGAAGGCACCCTGGAACAGAAATTTTACCGCCTGAAACGGATCTGCGCCCAGCGCCGCCATGATGATGCCGCCGATGACAAACGCCAGCAGAATCGACAGCAGCGGCACGAGAAACGCGCCGAATGATTTTTTCAGTTTTTCCATGCTGCGTCCTCCTCTCACTTACCGGTCATCGCGAGGCTGATCTGGTCGATGGGCGGGTTCTTGCCGGAGAACTCTCCCATGATCTGGCCCTCGAAGATGACAAGGATGCGGTCGGACATTTCGAGAATTTCATCGAAGTCCGCGCTGATGAGCAGAATACCGACGCCCCGGTCGCGGGCCGCGATCATCTGATCGTGGACAAAGCGGGTCGCGCCGATGTCCAGACCGCGTGTGGGGTGAACGGCGATGAGTACGTCCGGGTCGGATTCCAGTTCACGCGAGAGAATGACCTTCTGCTGGTTGCCGCCGGAGAGGTTGCGCACCTCCTGATCGGCGGACTGACAGCGGATGTCATATTTCGCAATCATTTCCTTGGCATATGCCATGATTTTTTTCTTTTTCAGCCGCAGGCCGTGCATCGACGAGAATTCCGGCGTATCGGTCTGCTTGAGGACCAGATTGTCCGCAATGGACATGTTGCCGATCAGGCCCTGCAGGTTCCGGTCCTCCGGAATCAGCGCCACATCATCCTCAATGGCTGCGCGAGGACTGAAGACGGCGATTTTCTTGCCCTTGCGCTGGAACTCGCCGCTCTCCGGAGACAAAACGCCGGTTAAAAGCTGCGCCAGCTGCGTCTGGCCGTTTCCGTCCACACCCGCGATGCCGACAATTTCTCCCTGCGCGACGGACAGGCTGACATTGTTCAGGCCCGCGTGCTTGGAGTTTTTGTGATAATCGATATTCTGCAGCGAGATGGCCGCGCTTTTGCCCGCGTCCTTTTTCTCATACTGCGACTGCGACAGCTCCCGGCCGATCATCATGTTCGCAAGCTCCTGGCCGGTGACGCCGCGGGCGTCTACGGTGGTGACGACCTCGCCCGCGCGCAGGATGGTGATGCGGTCTGAAATGTGCAGCACCTCGCGCATCTTATGGCTGATGAAGATGATGGACTTACCCTCTCCAATCAGCTTTTTCATAATGGCAAAAAGACCCTCGACCTCAATATCCGTCAGCGCGGCCGACGGCTCGTCCAGGATCAGAAGCTCTGCGCCGTGGTACAGCGCCTTGAGAATCTCCACGCGCTGCTGCGCGCCGACAGAGATTTCTGTAATCAGTTTATCGAGCTCCACATCCAGACCATACTTTTCCGAGAGCGCAAGAATCTCCTTTCGCCGCGCCTCGCGGTCGATGAAAATTCCCTTGGAGTTGCGGTCGCCGAGAATCATGTTCTCAAACACGGTCATGGCTTCCACCAGCATGAAGTGCTGATGCACCATGCCGATGCCGAGTTTGACGGCCTGACTGGGCGACTCAATCCGTACCTCTTTCCCGTTCAGAAAGATCTTGCCCTCCGTTGGCTGGTACAGACCGATCAGGATGTTCATCAGCGTCGATTTGCCCGCACCGTTTTCGCCGAGCAGGGTATGTACCTCGCCCTTGGCTACGGACAAATTGATGTCGTGGTTCGCGTAAAAATCTCCGAATCGTTTGCTGATGTGCTCCATGCGTAGCAGTTCTTCCAACAAAAATCACGCTCCTCTATGTTCACTTATGGGTCTGTGCGTTCGCTCCTTTTTCCAACAATACTCCGGTACACCGGCTGGCCGTATCGCCCGGGCCGGTGGATTTCTTACTATTCAATATACACGAAGATGCCTTGAATTTCAAACCTTTTCTTCATACCTATTCATTTTCTTTCACATCGCACGAAGTCGATACCTAAAAATTTTTTAGTTTTTCCATATGTTACAAAATTGCGCGCCGGAGCGCCTCCGGCAGACGATGTCCAGAGGCGAGGCAGAGCGCGAGCTTACAAATTTTGCCCGGAAACGGACGTTCATCTTGCAAGCGCCCGGCGCGCGTGCTACACTAAATAATAATGAAGCCGCAGACACACGGCTTTTTCAGAAAGCATAGATTAGATGGCTCTAACTTTCGGAGGCGCGGCGCATGAAGTACTTTGAATTTGGAAAAGAGAACCGGGAACTGATGGTGATGCTCCATGGGGGCGGCGTAAGCTACCGCGGCATGTAGCCTGCGGCCGAGGTAATGGCAAAGGTATATCATGTGGTGCTGGTTGCCTACGACGGCTTCAACCCCGACGAGCCGGAGACGCAGTTTCGTTCTCCGATGGACGAGGCAAGGCGCCTGGGGGACTATATCGAAGAGCACTACGGCGGCAAAATCGATATTCTTTATGGCATTTCCTACGGCTGCCGGGTGCTGATGGAGGTGCTGGCTGATCCGCGGCTGACAATCACAACGACGATTGCCGACGGCATGAGCCTGCGAGACTATCCGGCCATAAAAAGCAAAAGGGGAAAGGATGTCTACTGCTTCTTCTTCACCGGAATCTTTTATGCGGTCATGGGCCATCCGGGGCCGAAGAGAAAGAGATTTCTGGCTAAGATCTCGGGGCGGACACCGGAGGAGGCAGACCGGATTCTTTATGGCAAGGCGACGTGGAAAAACTGGAAGAACCAGGATTATTTCCTGATCGGAAAGAAAACGGACTATTCCCTGTTTGAAAAAACGGATATGTACCTCTGGTACGGAATCAAGGGCACGGTGGATAAAAAGCTGTCGGCTGGTCTTGAGGCCTTGCAGAAGCAGGGCTTCGCGTTTGAGACGAAGATCTTTACAAATCTGGGTCACGGCGGCCTTGCCGGAGAGCATCCTGAGGCATTTTCGGTGGAAGTACAAGCTGCGCACCGGCGCTCGCTGAAGAAACGGCAAACAGACGAATCCGGCCGCGCGCAGAAGGCGGCAGAATGAGAAAGACAGACGGAGGGACGAGATACATGCTGGTGAAAACGCTGGATGAAGCGACAATTTACAGTATCGGTCATGCCTTTGGATACTATAACTATGGGGAGGAAGAGGGCCTTTTGTCCCTGTATTCCGGCCCGGAGGCTGTAGCCGCATATATCTGCGGCTTTGTCCGCGGGATGATAAAGGGCGGCTTCCTGCACACGACAAGCGAGCGGCACGAGGGCTTCATCGCCTACCGCCTGCCGGGGGAGTCTCTTGGCATGAAAACGCTCTGGCCGCTGGCGCAGGGTGCGTTCCGGGCGCTGCGGCCGAAGGAAATGGTCCATTTCGTGAAGGCGATGAAGCGCGGCGGGA
This sequence comes from uncultured Oscillospiraceae bacterium, assembly GCA_934643765.1. GTDB lineage: Bacteria > Bacillota > Clostridia > Oscillospirales > Oscillospiraceae > CAG-170. Next base: position 2,495 of record CAKUCT010000040.1, on the reverse strand, counting down.
TGAGCCTTCGCAATCAGTATGACAAGCAGCACAAGCCGTATATCTATGTCGGCATGGTCTGCGTGCGCGAAAAATACCAGGGACAGGGCTATATGCGGAAGCTTCTGGAGATGGCCTTCCGGGAGGGCGACCGGCTGCAGGTGCCGGTAATTCTCGACACCGACGCAAAGTCTAAATGCGACAAATACGTGCATCTTGGCATGGAGCTTACCGGGACACGCAGCCTTGGTGCGGGCAGTACGCTGTACGATCTGCTCCGGTATCCGGAGGCAAAGTAGAATCATAAAAAAATCTGCTCCGCGCGCTGCGCACGTGAGCGGTGGCAAAAATGCGTCTGAAAACCGCCCTGATGCGGTAGATGCCGAAACTTGCGGCAATGGCACGATTTTTCTGGACTTCAGGCGGATTTTGCAGTAGACTGTACATATTCTGGAGTCCCAAATGGGAGGAACTTACATATGAACAGACGGATGCGCGTCATCATCACAGCCCTGATGGTGACGCTTTTGAGCGGGCTATTTGCGGCAGGCGCCTGCGTCACGGCTGACGCGGCAGAAAATCAGCTTCCGTATTCCATCATGGTAAACCGGAAGATGAACACCGTAACCGTGTATACCCAGGATGAAGCCGGGGCATATACCATACCCTACAAGGCAATGATCTGCTCGACCGGCCGCCTCGGCCATGCTACGCCGCTTGGCAGCTATCAGGTTACAAACGTCAAAAAGCAGTGGTGCCTGATGTTCGACGGGAGCTACGGCCAGTATTCCACGCAGTTTTTCGGCAATTATCTGTTCCATTCCATCTGCTATACGGCGCCGGACCCTTCTGCGCTGATTGCGTCGGAATACAATATGCTGGGCGATGTTGCGTCGCTTGGCTGCGTGCGGCTGCAGACGGCCGACGCCAAATGGATTTATGATAACTGCGCGCCGGGGACGCGCGTAACGATCTACGACAGCGATGATCCGGGCCCGCTTGGAAAGCCGGAACGGCTTGTTGACGTTGTACCGGACGACTGCGGCTGGGATCCGACCGACCCGCGGCCGGAAAACCCGTGGACGCAGAAGCTGGTTGAGGAAATTCAGATTTCGGAAGAAGCGGCGGAATTCACCGCGGGCAACGGCCTGACGCTGACAGCCAAGTGTCTGCCGGAGGATGCGGGCATTTTGAGCGTCGTCTGGAAGTCGGATGCGCCGGAGGTTGCCTCGGTGCAGAACGGGCGCGTGGTTGCGCTGGGCGAAGGAACTGCAACCATCACGGCCAGCTGCGGCAAGGCCAGTGCGGCGTGCACGGTTACGGTGACAGGAGAGCTGCTGCCGTTTGCCGATCTGACAGCCGGGGCATGGTATTATGATGATATGCGCTTTGCAAGCGAGCAGGGCGTTCTGAACGGAATCGGTGAAAACCGCATGGCGCCGAACAATCTTGTCACGTGGGCGACGGCGCTGCAGATTGTCTACAATCTGGCGGGCCGGCCGGAGGCGCAGAGCACCGAGGAAGCCTGGTACGGCCCGGCGCTTTCCTGGGCGGAGCAGAACGGACTGCTTGACGAAATGACATTTGAAGCGCAGGCGCCGGTTGGCCGCGAGGAAATGGTGACGCTGCTTTACCGGTGCGCGCAGAAAACCAAGCGCCGGGGAACGGATTCCGGCAGCCTGGAAGGGTTTGTGGACGCAGAAACTGTTTCGAATTTTGCGAAGGACGCGGTAAGCTGGGCAGTCGGGGCCGGGATTTTGAAGGGCGACGAGAAGCAGCGGCTCAATCCGCTTGCGTCTTTGACGCGGGCGCAGGCCGCGGCGATGCTCCGGAGATACATGGAAAAATAAGTGATGAAAAGCAGAAAAAGCCCGCGCGCGCCGTGCTGTCCCCTGACAGGGGTAACAACGTTGGCGGAGGTTACCCGGCTGGTGCTTCAGGCACCAGTCGGGTTTTATAATTGGCGTATAGCTGGGAATGGTTCAGGATACCATCGGGATTTCTTTATGTTGTTCCGGTTCTGCTGTTTGTCTGTTCTCCATGCACCCAATGTCGGCGTAGTGAATTTCTACGGTCTGCGGTGCTTGCTTGGACCACTTCACTTCCTTTTCATGCACCACGATCTTCTGGATGAAGAGCCGCAACAGCTCCGGTGTTAGTTCTTGAATGTCCGTGTATCGCTTCGCTTTGTCGAGGAACGCTGCCGTATTGCTTACCGTTTCTTTCAGCCGCTGGATCTCTGCTTCTTGCTGTGGGAGCGATTCTGTCAGTTTTGCCTGTTCATCGGTGTAACTGGCCGAGAGCATCTGGAACTGTTCTGCCGTGATGCGCCCCAGTACGCTGTCTTCATAGAGCTTCTTGAAAATCGCATCCAGCTCAGCTTTGCGCTTCTGCATGGCGGCTTTTTCTTTCTCCAGTCTGCGGATCTCTTTTTGAAGCTCCGCGGACTGTTTGCTGTTCAGGTATTCGGCAAATTCCTGCGGATGCGCTCTGGCTTCCGCCGTCACCCGGCGCAG
>CAKUCT010000039.1 GCA_934643765.1 uncultured Oscillospiraceae bacterium | reverse complement strand
GCCTTCGCGCACGACGTTACCCTTGCCCGCTTCAAACTTCGTCTCGCTCGTGTACAGATCGGGGAATGCATCACGGGAAAGACGCAGATACATGGGCTTCGGGGTGTCGATGGCGTACTTCACCAGCCATTCGGTCTGTGCAGCGTCGCACGGAACGAAGACTTCGAAGTTCGGAAGGCTGCGCATAACAGCCAGATCCTCGAGCGCATGATGGCTCGGGCCGTCGAATGCGTCAGACATGCCGCCGTAAGCGCCGGCCATCTTGATGGGGATCTGGGAGTAGGAGCCGAAAGCTCTTGCTGCGCACAGACCGATAGAGGTCAGGAACACAGCGAAGGTGTTGACAAACGGAATCTTGCCAACAGAGGCAAGGCCAGCAGACATCGCAGTCATGTTTGCCTCAGCGATACCAACGTTCAAAAAACGGTCCGGGCAGGCCTTGCCGAACGTAGCCGACTTCGTAGAGCAGCTGACGTCAGCGTCCAGAACTACCACACGCTTGTCGTCCTTACCATACTTGACGAGCGCCTCACCGTATACATCACGGATTGCTTTTCCCATTACTGCGCACCTCCCAGCTCTTTCATCGCCTGCGCGAAGCTTTCATCGTCAACAGCCTTGCCATGCCAGCTGTTCTTGCCTTCCATGAAGGAAACGCCCTTGCCCTTGACGGTGTGCGCCAGGATGATCGTGGGCTGACCCTTGACGGTCTTGGCCTGCTCCAGAGCCTCGTAGAGTTCGTCGACCTTGTGGCCGTTGCACTCGAGAACGTTCCAGCCGAATGCGCGGAACTTTGCAGCAACATCGCCGAGCGGCATGATCTCGTTGTTCGTGCCGTCGAGCTGAACGCCGTTCCAGTCGAGGATGGCGCAGAGGTTGTCAACCTTGAACTTGCTTGCGGACATGCAGGCTTCCCAAACGGTGCCTTCTTCGATCTCGCCGTCGCCGAGGATGGCGTAGACACGGGCGGGGCTGTTGTCCATGCGCAGGCCGATTGCCATGCCGATGGCAGCGGACAGGCCGATGCCAAGCGGGCCAGACGTTGCGTCAACGCCCGGGGTTTCGCGTGCGCAGGGATGGCCCTGCAGTCTGGTCTCGAAATCTCTCAGGGTGTGCATTTCTTCAACGGGGAAGAAGCCTTTTTCGGCCAGCACACGGTAGAGCATCGGAGCGGCATGGCCCTTGCACAGAACCAGGCGGTCACGATCCTGCCATTTGGGATCTTCCGGACGGACGTTCATTTCTTTGAAGTAAAGGGTGGTCAGAATTTCGCAGACAGACAGCGATCCGCCGGGATGGCCCGTCTGCTTTTCATGCAGAACTGTCAGCAGGTCGATGCGGAACTTTTTGCAAAGCGCATCGAGCTGTGCAACTTCAGCAGCAGTCATTTTCATAGTGTCCTCCAATCTCACTTGTTGACGACATTCTTGGGCTCGCCGGCAAGGAATGCCTTGACGTTGTCAACGGTGATGTCCATGATTCTCTGACGGCTCTCCTTGGGTGCCCAGGAGATGTGCGGCGTGATGATGCAGTTCTTGGCCTTGAGCAGGGGGTTGTCGGCCTTGATGGGCTCGGTGTAGACAACGTCCAGACCGGCAGCTGCGATCTTGCCAGAGTTCAGAGCGTCAGCGACGTCCTGCTCATCGATCAGCTGGCCACGGGCATTGTTGATAAGGATGACGCCGTCTTTCATCTTGGCGATGGAAGCCTTGTTGATCATGCCGGTGTTCTCCGGGGTCAGGTTGCAGTGCAGGGTGATGACGTCGGCCTTTGCAAACAGGGTGTCGAGGTCAACATATTCTGCGATCGCCTTGCCGGAATCGTTCGAATGCAGGTCATACGCCAGAACGTTCATGCCAAGAGCCTTTGCGACACGGCCTTCTGCCTGGCCGATGCGGCCAAAGCCGATGATACCGATGGTCTTGCCTTCCAGCTCGATCAGCGGATAATCCCAGTAGCACCAATCCTTGTTGGAAGCCCAGTTGCCGGCATGGACAGACTCGCTGTGATGGCCGATGTGATGGCAGATTTCCAGCAGCAGAGCGATGGAATACTGGCTGACGGAAGCGGTACCGTAGGTCGGGACGTTGACAACGGGGATACCCTTTTCCTTGGCGTAGTTGTAATCAACAACGTTGTAGCCGGTAGCGAGAACCGCGATCAGCTTGATGTTGGGGCAAGCGTCGATGGTAGCCTTGGAGATCGGGGTCTTGTTCATAACAACGATCTCAGCGTCGCCGATGCGCTCGGCAATGATCGGAGCTTCCACATAGGACGTGCGGTCATAGACCGTAACTTCGCCCAGAGCTTCCAGACCGGCCCAGCTCAGATCGCCGGGGTTTTCAGTATAACCATCAAGAACAACGATTTTCATAGAATATTACCTCCAAACAGAATTCACAAATTCAAATCAATCTTCCAGCAGCGCCCATGCGCGGTTCAGGACTCTCTTGGTGTTGGCCAGGACAATGCCCTCATCCTCGCCCGGACGAAGGGTGACTTCCATGGACAGGACATAGGGATCTTCGGCGTTGAAGAAGCCCTCTTCCTTCAGAACGCGCAGGTAGTCGACCAGTTCCATGGTATCGTTGGCGCTGTTCGGATAGCCGAAGCGCGGATGCAGATCGCCGTAGCCGTCGCAGCCGGGCTTGACAACCGCGTTGCCGAAATGGAAGTGCGTGATGTAGGGGCGGAGCGTACGGACAACGAACTTGCTGGTCTCATAGGTGGTCGGGAAGTGGCTGAGGTCCACCAGCAGGCCGAAGTTGTGATGCGTCGTGCGCATATCGGCGGCGAACTTTGCAGCGTAGGGAGCCGGGCCGATCAGAGCAGCCTTATCCATGTCGAAGTCGAAGACTTCCAGCTCTACGTTCATGTTCTTCTTGGCAGCGTAGTCGCAGACGTTGCGGGTGGTCTTGAGCAGCTGGGCGTAAGCCTGATCCTTGGTCTCCTCGTTCCACTTGCCGGCCAGGAATGCGATGCCCTTTGCGCCGAAGTACTCTGCCTCGTCAACAGCTTCGATCAGGGTTGCTTCTGCCTTCTTGCGCTCTTCTTCGTCAATGGCGTTCGGGTTGAGCTTCGGGCCGAGCAGACGCGGCTGTGCGCCGTAGCAGACCTTCAGATGGCTCTGGTCGAGAATGGCCTTGGCCTTCTCGTTGTCAGCGCCGTAGCCCTTGAGCTCGATGGCGTCAAAGTAATCGTCGCGGCAGATTGCCAGCAGCGAATCCATCGGGGCGGACTTCGGGTAGCTCATCCACTGAATGGTGCCAACCTTAAAATACTTGTGAATAGACTCTTTCATAATGTTCCTCCTATAACATATCATATAAGTTTTGTGATACATTACAACTCGCCTTTATCATATCCGCTTTTTAGCCAACTGTCAAATGCTTTTTTTATTTTTTTATGAGGTTATTGACAAATCCGTCCGGCTGGCATAAAATAAGCTTGTAATATAAGTAAGGGCGGTTGTTATGAACAAGTACGAAGCCATTGCGCGTCAGATCAAACTGAAGATTTTAGACGGTTCCCTACGGCCCGGGCAGAAGCTTCCCTCCGAAGCGGAGCTTTGCCGGGAATATGAGGCCAGCCGCCTGTCTGTGCGCAGCGCAATCGGCATGCTCGCGGCGCAGGGTCTCGTGCAGACCTTCCAGGGCAAAGGCTCTTTTGTGCTCGAACTGCCGGCAGACGGCGCCGCGCACCTGTTCCAGGGCCAGTATATCAGCCGGACCGACTTTTTTGAGCTGCGCCGCATTCTGGAGACGGAAAGCGCCGGCCTTGCGGCCCAGCGGGCCGACCGGGAGACGGTCAAGCGGCTGCGCGAGCTGTCGTTTCAGATGCAACGGGCCGAACAGGAAGACGAAATCGCCGAGGCCGACGAGCAGTTTCATCTGCTGCTTGCGCAGGCGACGCAGAATCTTGCCATCTCCGCAATTTTTCAGACGCTCAAGCCCTATTTCCGCGCGATGATGACGCAGAATGTGGCCGTGCTCGGTTCTGACGGCTGCGCCGCGCACCTGAAAATCGTCGCTGCCATTGAGGCAAGAAACTCTGATCTTGCCCGGCAGCATATGTACGACCATCTGAACCACACAATGGAAAAGACCAGCATGCTCAACTACGCGGCCGACATGCAGAAGCGCCAGCTGCTCGATGCGCAGGCTTCCCCGCTCGGCTGAGTCTCAAACAGTGCTGTTTGAAAAGAACTTTAGCCGGCGGCACGATGACACGTGCCGCCGGCTATTTTTTTACATAGCGCCCCCGTTGAGGTAGCAGATATTCTGTTTTTGCGCGAGCGGAAAGCGCACGAGTCCCTGACCGTCCAGATGCTCTGCGCGCAGCGATACGGCCGTGATCTGCCGGTTTTCATAGGTCGTATAGTAATAGATGCCCTTGTCCGCATTGCAGCAGCTGGAGTACAAGGTGATCTCAAACTTGCCGTTTTGCAGCTCACAGCAGCCGCGCTGCTGCTCAACAGAGGTCAGAATGTGGAAAAACTGGCTGACGCTCTCGTCCTCACCGTCGCCCGATTTCGCGTTCAGCTTTGTGAAAGCCGCGCGGACAAAGCGCGACTGCGAGGAAAGATCGCCGGGCAGACCGATTGCGCCCATGCCCCTGGAGTATTCCTGCAGCGGAAGGCCGCTGGCAAAGCGGTTGACCGGCGGCTTTGCAGACAGCTGCGCAAAGTTATTGAGCGCAAACAGCTGCGCCGGGAACGGCGGATTGTTGGTCAGCACGCCCACAGGATTTTCATAGACATGCAGCCCGTCCGCCATCGATTCGAGCACGATGCAGCCCGTTTTGTCCGCAATCAGCCAGTGCAGCTGCGCCGCGGGCAGCGCGTCTGAAAACGGCGTACCGACCAGGTTGACACTTAGCAGCGCCTCGCGCGCCTGCGCAAGATCGCAGCAAGTGCCGAGCAGCCAGAGAATAAATTCATACTGCGCAACATTCGTTTTTCCCTCGACTATCTGCGCGTAAGCCGCGTTGCCGACAAAGTTCAGCCCCGCGATGCAAAGCCCCGTCTCATTGACCGCATCGTAAAACAAAGGATAGCCGTCCTGCACATGCGCCATGCCGATCAGGGCATAATGCCGCTCCAGCGCGGGCAGATGGCGCAGCGGGATCGGGAAGCTGCGCGGAACGATGCACACTTCCTCGCCGTAGGGGAACTCATAGTCCAGATTGCGCCCGAAATAGAAATCTTTTGTCTGATAGGTTGCTGCCGTACACACAGGGCCTTCCTCCTTACCTGGCTCTTGGAACCTGTTCTTATCCGGTAGGATACCACAAAGCCCGGCCCGCAATCCACCACAGAATTGTAAACAATTCGTTTTTATGCCTGCTGCGCGTCATCCCGCAGCTCCCGGTACGTTTGGGCAATCAGAACCGCCGATACGAAAAACGTCAGCACATCCGACACCGGCATGGAATACAGCACGCCGTCCAGGCCAAAGAATTTTGGCAGCAGGAGCGCAAAGCCCACGCCGAACACCACCTCGCGGAGCATGGAAAGCGCCGTGGACGCGGTGGCCTTTCCCATCGCCTGCAGGAAGATAAAGCATGCTTTGTTCACGCAGGCCAGCACCGTCATGCAAAGATAGATCCGGAAGGCTTTGATGGCGAAGGCCATATAATACGCGCTCTCATTGGCCGCGCCGAAAATTCCGATCAGCTGCTGCGGGAATATCTCAACGAGCATCAGCGCAAGGAAGCCCACCAGCGCTTCGCAGACAAGCAGTCTTGTAAAAAGCGCCCGGACACGCGCGCGGAGCCCGGCTCCCATATTGAAGCCCACAATCGGGATGCAGCCCGCCGCCATGCCGACGACAATCGAGATGACGATCTGGAAGAACTTCATCACAATGCCGACCACGGCCATCGGAATTTGCGCATACTGCGCCTGACCGAAAATTTCATCCATCGCGCCATACTTGCGCAGCATGTTGTTGATCGCCGCCATGGCCGCAACCAAAGATATCTGGGACAAAAAGCTTGTCAGGCCCAGCATCAGCGTCTGGCCGCAGACGCATCCGTCCAGGCGGAAGTCCGCCTTTGCGGGCTTCACCGTTTTCATATGGCACAGATACCACACGGCAAGGCCCGCCGTCAACGCCTGTCCAATCACGGTCGCAACGGCCGCGCCCATCATGCCCCAGTGAAAGCAGAAGATAAAAATCGGGTCCAGAATAATATTTGCCGCGGCGCCTGCCAGTGTTGAGACCATTGCAAATTTGGGGCTTCCATCGGCGCGGATCACCGGGTTCATGGCCTGTCCAAACATATAGACCGGAACGCCCAGCGTAATATAAAAGAAATATTCCTGACTGTGGCGGAAGGTTTCTTCATTGACCGTGCCGCCGAACATCGCAAGAATCGCTTCCGAAAACACCAGATAGACTGCCGTCAGCACAGCGCTTGCCGCCACGCACAAAATCACCGCGTTGCCGACGCTCTTTGCCGCCTGTTCCCGCCCCCCTTTTCCAAGGCAGATCGACACAAACGCGCAGCAGCCGTCTCCGATCATCACGGCGATGGCCAGTGCAATGACCGTCAATGGAAAGACGACTGTGTTGGCTGCATTGCCGTAAGAGCCGAGATAGCTGGCGTTCGCGATAAAGATCTGATCGACAATGTTATACAGCGCCCCCACCAGCAGCGAAATCACGCACGGCAGCGCGTAGCTGCGCATGAGCGCCCCAATATGTCTGGTTCCGAGAAATTGATTGGACTGTTCCATAAATTCCGTTCCTCTCTCATAAAAATAAAAAACGCGCGGCACTTTGCAACCGGAATTACGCAAAGTGCCACACGTTGTTTTTTTATTTTACTGTTTTCCCCGCCTCTTTGCAAAGGCAATTTTAGACAAATTCAGCTGATCTGTCCGCGCGCGCTCTGCGCGATTGTCACGACGCACAAAATCGCGCGCATTTTCTCTTGATAATTTGGTAGCGAACTACCACGCTAAAGCGTTGACAAGTGAAAGTCAAAGTGCTATCATAAGCGCATCCCAATTCAGAAATGAGGCTACGCATATGAAAAAGATTTTTGCGATTCTGTTGGCCGCCGTGATGCTGCTGTGCTGCACCGCCTGCGCGGGCAAGGCCCAGAGCCAGGACCGTCTGGCCAAGATCAAGCAGCAGGGCTATATCGCGCTGTGCACCGAACCGTATTTCGCCCCCTTTGAATATGTCGACCCCACCAAGTCCGGCGACGACCAGTACCAGGGCGTGGACATCGAAATTGCCAAATACATCGCTGATAAAATCGGCGTAGACCTGAAGATTACCGCGCTGGACTTTACCGCCGTGCTGGCCGGTATCGCGGACGGGAAATATGATTTTGCCATCTCCGCCATCGCCTACTCCCCCGCCCGGGCCGAAGCCATGCGGCTTTCCAACGTCTATTATGCCACCGAATCCGGCTACGGCTTCATCGTCCGCAGCGAGGACGCGGACAAATACAACAGCATTGAATCGCTCCAGGATGCAGTCGTCATCACGCAGAGCGGCTCTGTCCAGGAAGCTCTTTATAATCAGTATGTCAACGGCGCCTGCAAGGAGTTCAAGCTCGTCTCCAACATGACTGACGGTTATCTCGCCGTCTCCGAGGGCAAGGCCGATGTGTGCATCTGCTCCACCGCCTCCGCCGATCTGTACGCGCAGGCAAACGGCGGCCTTGTGACCACAGATTTCCGCTTTGAGGTTGACCCCAACATGAGCGGCACCTGCGTCGCCATGCCGATGGAGGGCACCGACTCTCTGGCCGAGCTCGTCAATACGTGCATTGCAGAGCTGAGCGAAAGCGGCAAGATCACCGCATGGTACAGCGAATTTGAAACCGCCGCAGCAGCGCTTGGCATCCAGTAATTCATCCGTTTTCTCAAGCAAAAACCTGTTTAGGAGCAATCAGCCATGGAAAAGGTCATCAAGCTGTTAGAAAAATATTATCCGGTGTATCTGTCCGGCCTGTGGGGTACACTGTGGATTTCCGCCGCGACGGTACTCTTCGGCGCCGTGCTCGGAATGCTCGTGGCGCTGATGCGTATGAGCCGGAACAAACTTCTGAGCAGCATCTCACGCATTTACGTGGAGGTTCTGCGCGGCACACCGATTCTGCTGCAGCTCTATTTCTTCTGGATTGGCCTTCCCAAGCTGGTTCCGTTTGAGCTGAGCGATACGCAGTGCATTGTCGCGGCGCTGGCTGTCAATGCCTCGGCGTTTATTTCCGAGATCATCCGCGCCGGCATCGGCGCCGTGGACAAGGGCCAGTGGGAGGCCGCGCGGAGCATCGGTCTTTCCGAGACGCACGTGATGACGCATGTCATTTTGCCGCAGGCCGTCAAAAACATTCTGCCCGCGCTGTGCAACGAATTTATCTCCACCGTCAAGGGTACGTCGCTTGCCTCTGTCTTCTTTGTCGGCGAGCTGATGACAAGCTTCAAAACCGTTCAGAGCGCAACATTTCTGGCCCTGCAGTCGCTGACCATCGTCGGCATCATCTATTTCGCGCTGAACTATGTGCTCTCGCGGCTGCTGCAGGTGATTGAAAGGAGGCTGACCGTCAGTGACTGACGCGATTTTACGGACCGAAAATCTCAAAAAGAGCTTCGGCAATCTGGAGGTTCTCAAGGGCATTTCCACGCAGATCCGCCGCGGCGAGGTTGTCTCCATCATCGGCCCCAGCGGCGGCGGCAAGTCCACTTTCCTGCGCTGTCTGAACCGGCTTGAAACGCCGGACGAAGGAAAGGTCTTTTTCAAAGAGCAGGATATCACCGACCCGTCTCTCAACATCAGCAAATACCGCCAGAGCATCGGCATGGTCTTCCAGCATTTCAATGTATTTCCCAATATGACGGTGCTGGAGAATGTGACACTGGCGCCGGTACTGGAAAAAAAGGTGCCGAAGGAGCAGGCCCGTCAGGAGGCCATGGCGCTTTTGCAGCGCGTCGGTCTTGGCGATAAGGCAGAGGAATATCCGCGCAAGCTCTCCGGCGGACAGAAGCAGCGCCTTGCGATTGTCCGGGCACTGGCGATGAAGCCGGAGGTTATGCTGTTCGACGAGCCGACTTCCGCACTCGACCCGGAAATGGTCAAGGAAGTTCTGAACGTGATCCGCGAGCTGACGCGCAGCGGCATGACCATCCTGATCGTCACGCACGAGATGGGCTTTGCCCGCGAGGTATCCGACCGGGTGCTGTTCATCTGCGACGGCGTTATCAAGGAAGAGGGCTCCCCCGACCAGATTTTCACGTGTCCCCGCGACCCGAGCACCATCAAGTTTTTAAGTATGGTATTATAAAAGGAGAAGAACTGTATGCTTCAGACCGTCAAAGATCTTGTCGCCAGCAAGGTAGATACCACCGTCCGCCTCGCAACGGAAATCTGGAACTACGCGGAGCTGTCCTATGAGGAGACCCGCTCCGCCGCCGCGCTGATTGCGGCCTTAAAAGACGAAGGCTTCACCATTGAAGAGGGCATTGCCGGTATTCCGACTGCCTTCACCGCCACCTGCCGCGTCGGAACCGGCAAGCCCGTGGCAGGCTTTCTGGCAGAATATGACGCGCTGGCTGGGCTCAGCCAGAAGCCCGGCAGTCCGGTGCAGGAGGCCGTGGAGCCCGGCGGCGCCGGACACGGCTGCGGACACAATCTGCTCGGCGCCGGGTGCTACGCCGCCGCGGTTGCGCTGAAGGACTATCTGGTCCGTGAAAACAAGAACGGCACTGTCATTTTCTTCGGCTGCCCCGCGGAAGAAGGCGCCGGCGCGAAGCAGTTCATTGCCCGAGCCGGGTATTTTGACAACGTGGACTTTGCCTACACCTGGCACCCGGCGACCATCAACGAGGTCGGTTCAAAGGGCAGCGTCGCCATCATGGGCGCAAACTTCACCTTTGACGGCGTCGCCGCGCACGCGGGCGCCGAGCCGCATCTGGGCCGCAGCGCGCTGGACGCGGTGGAGCTGATGAACGTCGGCTGCAACTATCTGCGCGAGCATATGATCGACGCCGCGCGCATCCACTATGCCTATTCCGACCCCGGCGGAACGGCGCCGAACGTCGTCCCGAGCCATGCCGTCATCAAATACGAGGTGCGCGCGCCGAAGGTCAGCCAGGTGCAGGAGCTGTTCACGCGTGTGGTTGACGTCGCAAAGGGCGCGGCCCTGATGACCGGCACGAAAATGCAGTATGAGATCACGATGGCGTTCTCCGATTACATGGCGAATCGCACGCTCGGCGCACTGGTCGACCAGTGCATGCGCGAGTTCGGCGCGCCGGAATGGACGGAGGATGAGTACGCGCTTGCCGCGCAGTTCCTTCACACCTATCCCAGAACGACGATGGTCGGCATCCGTGAGAAGCTGAGCGCCTATTTTGAGCCGGACGAGCTGGACAAGGCGCTCACCCGCCCGCTCGACAGCGTCATCCATCCCTTCAACCCGCGCGAGACGGAGTATAGTTCCGGCTCGACCGATGTCGGCGATGTTGGCTACGCTACGCCGACGGTCCTGTTCCACATCGCTACGGCCTGCCTCGGAAACGTGGGCCACTCGTGGCAGAACACGGCCTTTGCCTGCTCCGGAATCGGCATGAAGGGCATGCTGCGCGCAGCAGAGATTCTGACGCTTGCCGCCATTCGCACGATGGAGCAGCCCGAGCTGATCGAGAAGGCCCGCGCCGAGCTGGTGCAGAAAAATGGCGGCAGCTACCGCTGCCCGCTGCCAGATTACGTAGAGCCGCCCATCGGGCGCTATTAAGCCATCAAAAAAGAAGAGGCACGCTTTTTGCGTGCCTCTTCTTAACTATTTTATGCCATAAAAAATTCCTTTTTTGAAGGAGAGATAAATCGGCAGGTCAGCAGCGAAGTTCAAAAAGCCGCCAATGGCAATCCACACAAGTTCTGGTGACGCACCGGAACCTGTCACGATCTGCAGAATTCCGGCAATCGCCCCGGCGAGTCCCGAATAAGCAGTCATACCAAAGCTGAAATCCTTCTGATATTTTGCGGCAATTTCTTTTTCGTGCATTTTGTTCAATACAATAAGATAGCCAACGCCAAACAAGACGCCGGCCATTGCAAGGAGCGCCAGACCGTCCAGCACATGGTGAAAACCGTTTCTGCAGAAGTAAAGAATGCCCGCAATCAGATGGATGAGCCAGCCAATATCACTGAGCAGTCCGAAGATCAGAAACGGAACGTCCGGCATCATCGCAGTATAGCGGACGCCCTGCTTCCCTTCCCGCTGAAGCTGTCTGATATGTTCTTCTGTTGTGTTTCTTTTTTCGTGCAGAATTTCTTTTATCGTCTTCATTGATAACCTCGGGCTATTTTCGTGTGTGGCGCGGGTGGGATTCCTTTTCTGCGGAAAGTCCCTGTTGCGGTGCCCAATGTTTCTGCGCTGTTTCCAGCTTGAAACATTGACCGCTGCCACTCGTTCATCTCGCTATATCTGCCTCTGGCAGCGCTCGGTTCCCTCCCCACGGCGGTTGCGACATGCCACTGGCATGTCGCCAAGAGCCGCCTTTCGAATCCCACCCACAGCAAAAAACTGCCAACCATCCCCAATGGGAATGGTTGGCAGTTGGCGGAGTGGGTGGGATTCGAACCCACGGTACCGTTGCCGGTACACCTGATTTCGAGGGTCGTGAAACAGCCAAAACCGCCTTGTATTTCCGCATATCTTCTTATAGGTTATCTGCGAAAAG
>CAKUCT010000038.1 GCA_934643765.1 uncultured Oscillospiraceae bacterium | reverse complement strand
GGGAGATGAGGACGATGCCGTACTCGTCGCAGACGGGAGCGGCAGCCATGCAGCAGCCGGAGGAGAAGTCACCAAGCATCGCAACGATCTCGGGATCCTCAGCAAACTGGGTCGCAACGTCGGTAGCCTTCTGGTTGTCGCCTTCGGTATCGCCGTATTCCATGACGATCTTCTTGCCGTTGACGCCGCCAGCAGCGTTGATTTCTTCAGCGGCCATGTCCATAGCAACCTGGAAGCCCTTGCCGTGCTCAGCCCAGTTGCCGGTCAGCGGAGCGAGAACACCGATGTGCAGCTCGCCGGCGTCTTCGCTGATCTCGCTGGAAGCATCGGAAGAATCAGTGGTTTCTTCGTTAGCATTGGTCTCGGTCTGAGCAGCTTCGCTGTCAGAAGCCTTGGTGTCTGTCGATTCCGTCTTTGCTGCGCAGCCAGCGAACATACCGGCGACCATCAGCACGGCCAGAATCAGTGCGATCAACTTTTTCATCTGTCTTGTGTCTCCTTAACTTTTGGTATTGAAACCGCAGCAGACCCAAAACGACATGAACAAACACATCCCAACAGGTCTTTTGCGATTTTCTATTTTTGATTATAGCCGAGCGCGTTATTTATGCAAGCGCAGAACGCGACGATAAAATATCAGTTTTAGACATCTTGTGACTCTAATATTGACATTTCTTATAGAGAATACTACAATCGCAACTGTGAAAACGTGTTTTTTGCATACAGGTGATGAAAATGGACACTCAATTTGACCAAATTTGCTGGGATGATGAGGCATATAACCAGCTGAAAATCGTCTCCCGGCTGAATCTTTCGCTCACGTCGGAGCTCATGCAGTTCAAGGCGTCCTGGTGCCGCTTTGCCTATTCTACAAAGGAGGATCTTGTGCGCGATTTTCATCAGCACATCGTCGCCGAGCTCCACTATATCTGTAAGGGCGAGCAGATCTTTCAGTTCCAGTCTGACGGGAGCACGGTGCATGTAAAGCCGGGACAGTATGTCTTGATTCCGCCCTCGTGCGTGCACGCGCTGTCGCTTGGCGATCCGGATACGGTCAAGTTCGTCATCGGCTTTACGGCAGAATCGGACAATTCCTGCATTTCCGCCGCGTTCAACGCGCTGAAGGCACCGACGGCGTCTTCGAACCCCCTTGTGACGGCTGTGATTGATACCCTGCGCCAGCAGGCCATGCAGGACCATCTTGCCAAGCGCTTTTCCGTGCGTTATCTGATCAACGCCATGATTCTGGAGGTTCTGGAGAGCGAGGCTCTCAAAAATGGCGTGTACCAGGAAAACGAGTCGCTGCGCATGACGCGCTCTGACTGGCGCATGGACGCGATGAAGGCGTTCATTGACGAGCACATCTTCGAAAATATCCATTCAGAGGATGTCGCCGACCACATCAATCTGCAGCTGCGGCAGGCTAACCGCATCTGCAAAAAGTATTCTGCCCACACCATCAACGAGCTCATTACCTTCACGCGCATCGACCGCATCAAGGTTCTGCTCGACAGCACGGATTACACGCTGACCAAAATTGCCGAGATTGCCGGTTTTTCCAGCGTCTATTCCTTTATCCGTCACTTCCGCACCAATACGGGCGTCTCGCCCGGCGTCTACCGCAAAGAGGCGGCCAGACGATAGAGAAAAGAGGAGTATCCCATGATTCACGCTGAAGCGTTACAGTCCATTCCCATGATCGACACGCATGTCCACCGTGTCCACCCGAACCGCGCGCCGGATCTGTCGCAGGTTACCTGCTATATCCCGGGCCCGGGGCAGGCCGTTCATACGCGCAATACGCTGCTGTTTGAAATGGTCTGCGAATATCTGCGCGGCTTTCTCGGCCTGCCGGAGTCGGCGAGCCTGCAGGAAATTGAGCAGGCGCGCAACGCGCGCTATGAGCGCGACCCGCAGAAATACCTGGCCGATCTGACAGCCGGTACAAATGTGCAGATGTACTGCCTGGAGGTTGGCAGTCCGCTGTTCGCCCCGTCCTACACCCCGGAGGAGATCGCTTACTTTGACGGTTCCATTCCGCCCGGGAAGCAGGCAAAGATTGTCCGCATTGAGCGCCTTCTGGACGACACCCTGCCGCAGAAGCTCTCGTTTTCCGAGCTGCGCGATCTGTTTGACCGCGAGTTTCCCAAGCAGATTGAGCAGGAGCACGCCATCGCCATCAAGACCTGCGCCGCTTACTACGGCGGGCTCGACATTGCGCTGAACGTGACCGAACAGGAGGCGGAGGACACATATAACAAATTGATTTCCGGTAAGATTACCCCGGCTGAGGCGAAGAAGTTTTATCATTTCTTCCTGATGCGCGGCGTGGAGATGGCCGGGAAATACGATCTTCCGATTCAGATTCACACCGGCGAGGGCGCCGGCAAGTTCATCGATTATAAGACGATGAGCCCGCTGGCCCTGGGGCCGTTCCTGCTCGACAGCCGCGTGTTCAACCGCGTGAAGGTCGTCCTTCTGCATGCGGGCCATCCGTATGAGGCGGATACGAGCAATCTGGCGCTGCAGTTTGACAATGTCTACACCGATTTTTCCGGTGCCGTGTGGTTCTCCACGGCAAACGCCGTCACGTCCATGCGCATGCTCTTTGAGCGCGCGCCGTTTGACAAGGTCATGTACGGCTCGGACGCCAACGCGATCCCGGAACTTTACGGCTACGCGCCGATGCGCTTCCGTAAGATCCTGGCGCAGTATTTAAATGAGCTCGTGGAAGATGGCTGCCTGCGCGAGAGCCGCGCGATGGACATCGCCCGCCAGATTCTCTATACCAACGCGCTCGGCTGCTACACGGCCCTGCAATCCCGCTTGATATAAGTGCGTTCCCACACTTATTGAAAAATATATTGTACAATTTCTTGGAGGTTCTATGATGAACGCAACAGAAAAAATCAAAGCGATGCTGGAAAAAAAGCACGTGGACTTCATTGGCGCGTGCGGCTGGATGCACACGCCGGACATCGACCGGAAGAGCCCGGAAGAGTTTGCAAAGCGTGTCATCTCCATGACAGATGAAAACAACTGGGACTTTGTCAAGCTCATGTCCAACGGCTGGTACGTGCCGGAAGCTTACGGTGAAGATCTGGAGTTCTATTCGGAGAACATTCCTCTGGAGTTCCAGAAGATCAAGCGTCTGGCCGATATCCGCACGCCGCTGATCAAAACCGAAGACGATCTGGAAAATCTGCCGGTGATCTCGAAGGATAATCCCGTTATCCAGAGAAACGCGGAAGTGATCCGCATTCTGGCTGAGCATTACAAGGGCTCGATCCCCATTGTTGCGACGCTCTTTACGCCCTGTACGCTGATCCCCGATCTGAGCGGCAGCAACGAGCGTTTCCATGAGTTTGCCGACGAGTGCCCGGAAAAGCTCCATAAGGCGCTCAAGGCTCTGCTGCAGACAAACATGAACATTGTCGACGCCTTCTCTGAGGCTGGTGCCGACGGCTTCTTCATCGCCAGCAAGCACTCTTCGCCGTCCATGATCAGCGAGGACGATTTTGACCGCTACTGCGCAGCCTATGACAAGCAGCTCGTTGCCTACTGCAACGAGAAGGCCTGGTTCAATATGCTCCATGCGCACGGTCAGAAGGACATGTACATCAAGAAGTATCTGGAATACGATGTGCAGGCCATCAACTGGGAGAACATGCCGCACGGCAAGAGCGGCCCCGGCATCGTTTCCGTCGCGGAAATGCGCGCGATGACCGACAAGGTCCTCATCGGCGGCACCGACCAGTTCTATGACTTCTACGGCGATGTGAAGCATGTGCGCTCCAACTTTGCAAAGCGTCTGGCCCAGCTTGCCAAGGAGTCCGGCGACAACCGCTTCATCTTCGCGCCCGGCTGCTCGCTGCCGCTGGATGTCGATCCTGAGGTCATTCACCAGCTGCGCCTTGTCGTTGACGACTACAACGCAGACCCCGCAAACTTCCAGTAATCACAAAACGGGCCGGGGCTATGTAAAATGCTCCGGCCCGTTTTCCTGTCGAAGAGATTTCACTTTTTTCGCCCTGGAGGCGAAACTTAACAAGGAGGCGCGTTTATGACGCATTCTGTCACATACCTGCCGGGTGTTCAGCTGATGGAGCTGATGGCCTGCGAAGAACACAACAGCACGCCTGCAGAGCAGGTCGCGCGGATCGCGGACACCGGCTTTTACCGCTCGATTGAGACCAGCGTCCTGTGCCAGGCGCCGGAGGCGGCCGAGATTGCAAAGCTGTGCCAGGCAAATGGGCTCTACTGGACAAGCTGGGCCTCTCTTTATATTAACGGCGAGCATCTGAACTTAAGCAGTCTGGAGCCGGAGGCATGGAAGCATGCTGTCGCGCGCGTGTCTGAGCTCATGGATATTGCAGCGCAGTCCGGCGCGAACGCATTTTCCATTCTGAGCGGCCCGCGGCCGCAGCATCCGCACCAGCTGCCCGAGGCGCTTGCACGCGCGCAGGAGGCCATGACGATTCTTGCGGCAAAAGCCGGGCGCTATGAAAACTTCACGCTGCTCATTGAGCCCTTGGACCGCGATGTCCACAAGCACGGCGCCGTCGGCACGGCGAAGGAAGCGGCCAAGCTCATCCGCACCGCACGCGAGCAGGCGGAAAACGAGCTGGTCTATATGGTCTGGGACTCTTCGCATATGGCGCTGCAGGAAAAAGACCTGCACCGCTCGCTGCAGGAGGCGGGGGACACCGTCGGCCATGTGCACCTGTGCAACGCCGTGCTCGACCCTGCAAGCGGCCTTTACGGAGACTACCATCTGATGCCGGGCGCGCCGGGTTATCTGACGGACGCATCGGCGGTGGAAATTCTGAACGATGTCAAGACGCTTCCTTTGACGCGGCCGGTCATCCCCGTCGCCGTGGAGGCGCGGCCGAAGCACGACGGTTGGGCGGCGGAAGCCGAAACCAGAGCCTTCCTCGCCCGTGCGGCGCAGGCATCGGGCCTGTTCTGAGCAGGAGGGTCTGAGATGAAACTTGGCTGCTGCACAACCATTGATCACTATCAGGACGTCGTTTCGGCCGGCTTTGATTATATCGAGCTGCCCGGAAACGCATTGGCTACGATACCGGAGGAAACGTTCGCCGAATGGCGGAGCGTCATTGCGGCAGGGGCGCTTCCTTGCCCGGCACTGAACGCCGCCATTGCGCCGGAGATCAAAATCTGCGGCCCGCATTTTTCCGCGCCGCAGGCGAAGGATTATCTTGAGCGGCTGTGCCGCCGCGCTGCCCAGCTCGGCGTGAAGCGAATCGGCATCGGCTCTCCCAAATCGCGTGAGGTGCCGGAGGGATTCTCTGTGGAGGAAGCCTGGCGCCAGGCGGAGACGTTTTTGACCATTGCCTATGAAGCGGCAAAGCCCTATGGCATCGGCATGCTGTGGGAGCCGCTGAACCTGTCGGAGACGAGCTTCGGCGTCGATACGCTGGAGTCTCTGGCGCATGTGCGTGCGCTCAACGCCGCCGGCGTGCAGATTGGCATGGTCGGAGACCTCTATCATACCGCCTATAAGGGCGAAGGGCCGGATGTTCTGCGCCAGGCGCTTGACATGATTGGCCATGTGCACATCGCAAGCGTCAAAGACGGCCATAGAGGCTATCCCATTGACGCGGATGCGGCCGTGATGCTGCCGCTTCTGGCCGTGTGCCGTGAAAAGCCGGAGCTACAGCTTCTTTCGGCCGAGGTCTTTTCTGGCGAGATTGGGACGGATGGCAAGGCATATCTTGCGCGTGTGCGCGCATGGCTCGAGACAGAGGTGTAATATGAGTCAGACTTTCAACCAGAAAAAGCAGGTCAAGGCTGTGATGCTGATTCTCGGCTCGGCGTTTTTCTTCTCGCTGATGAATCTGTTTGTCCGCCTGGCCGGGCCGGTTCCCACGATGCAGAAGGCACTGTTCCGCAATCTCATCTCCGCGCTTGTCGCGGCGGGTATTGCCATCCGCTCACATACAAAGATCAAGCTCAACGCGAAGCAGGGCGGCTGCCTGTTCATCCGCGCGCTGATGGGTACGATTGGTCTGTTGTGTAATTTTTACGCCGTTGACCATATGAATGTCTCCGACGCGACGATGCTCAACAAGCTCTCGCCGTTCTTTGTGGTGCTGCTTTCGGCGCCAATTCTCAAGGAGCGGCTGCGCGGACGGGATTTTCTCTACGTGCTGCTCGCGTTTTGCGGCGCCATGTTTGTGGCAAAGCCAACCTTCCAGTCTGACATGCTGCCGTCCCTAATCGGCATTCTCGGCGGCCTGACCGCCGGGTGCGCATACGTCTATGTGCGGAAGCTCAGCCAGCTGCAGGTGCCGAATGCGCTGATCGTGCTTGGATTTTCGGTGTTCTCGTGCCTGTTCATCCTGCCGTTTGTCGTCGCGTCCTATGTCCCGATGACCACGCAGCAGATGATCTATCTGCTGCTGTGCGGCGTATCGGCGGCGGCTGCGCAGTTCTGCATCACCGCGGCCTATTCCAACGCGCCCGGGCGCGATATCGCGGTCTATGACTATTCGCAGATTGTCTTCACAGCGCTTTTATCGTTCTTTGTTCTGGGCCAGGTGCCGGATGTCTACAGCATCATCGGCTATGTGCTGGTCATCGGCGCTGCGGTCTGGAAACATTTTTCGCCCAAACCTTAGATACATTATAATATATAGTAGTGATTTTTCAAGTTGCCCCGATTTGTCCGGAATACGGACAGATCGGGGCGCTTTTTCTGCACCGGCGCACCCTAAAGTATAAGATACTGCCAGCAATGAGGACTCGAGAAAATGCACGTTTTTTGCAGAAGAGTCTGAAAATCCGGCAGCATGTAATCAGCTGATTTGAAAATATCGACAAAATAGCACAATGATTTTCATACTTTAGGCTGATTTACGCAAAAGTCAAAAGCTGTTATAATTGGCTACAAGATAAGTGGAGTTTCTGCGCTTTTTTGCATACAGGCTGCACAAACACGGCCAGAAGGAGGAACACTGCGCGAATGGATTATAACAAGGGCAAATCAGCAATCGAGACAGCTTCAAACGCGGCTTACATCACCATCAAGCCGTCATTGGCCGAGCAGTTTCAGGCCGCGATGCAGGATGGACGCGTCATCTTTTTCAGCGCGCCCTGCGGCTTTGGCAAGACGACCACGGCGCGGGCTCTGCTGGAGGGGAAGAATGTCTGGGCGTCCTCGGCGGAGGATCCGGGGTTTATGCTGCCGGATCCGAAGGGGAACTGGGATGTGCTGCTGATTGACGATCTGCAGTATTTCAAAAGCGAGGTTGAACAGCAGGCGCTGTGTACGCTCATCCGCGAAAATCCGAAGCGGCGGTTCGTGCTGCTCTCGCGCACGGCGCCGCCCAGCTGGCTGGTTGCGTTTGATCTGGTGGGCCTGATGCTGACGCTGGACGCCAAAGCGCTGCTCTTTGACCGGGAGACGACCGCGCGCCATTTTCAGATGCGAGGCATCGAAGCGAGCGAGCTGGAGCTGACGGCGATTCAGAAGGAATCGCTCGGCTACGCGCTCGGCGTGTCGCTGACGGCGCGGTATATGATGGACGGCACACGCTTCGGCCCGAATGTATCCGACCGGGTCTACCGCGACCTGTTTTCCTATTATGAGACGGCGGTCTACCGCCGCTTTGATTTCCCGATCCGGCGTTTCTTGCTGGAGATGGCCCCGTTCGAATCGTTCGATCTGGAGCTGGCGCGCATGGTCAGCGGCAACAGCCGCGCCGGCGAGCAGTTGGACTGGCTGCGTAACAACACAACTATGCTCCTTTGCGAGGGTACCGACCGCTACCGCTTCTGGGCGGTGTTCCGAAGCTTCCTTCTGTGGGAGATGAGCCGGGAATATTCCGAGGAAAAGCGCCGGGCGCTGTTTGACCGGGGCGGGCTCTACTTTGAGCTCCGCGGCGACGATGTCAGCGCGCTGGAGTGCTACGCCAGAGGCGGCGAGCGCGCGAAGGTCTGCGACCTTCTGATCCGCAACGCCGAGCACCATCCGGCGCAGGCGCACTACAGCGAGATGGAAAAATACTACCGCGCGCTGGCCGAGACGGAGATTCTTGCCTCGCCCGCGCTGATGCAGGGCATGAGCATGCTTTGCGCGCTGATGGGGGAATACAAAGAGTCCGAGCGCTGGTACCATGAGCTTGAGCTGTACGCCGACCGCTGCGAGAGCACGGACGCGGCGCGCAAGCACGCGAAAAGCCGCTTGGTCTGGCTGGACATTTCGCTGCCGCAGAGAAGCGTGTCGGATCTGATCGCTGCCGCGCCGCAGATTTTCACGCGCATCCGCCGCTCGGAGATTGAGCTTCCGGCGTTTTCGGTGACAAGTTCGCTGCCGAGCCTGATGAACGGCGGCAAGGACTTTTCCGACTGGAGCCGGCAGGATGAGCTTCTGTACCGGACGCTCCGGCTGCCGATGGAGACCATTTTTGGCCGGGACGGCGTCGGCATGGCCGACTGCGCGATTGCCGAGAGCAAGTTCGAAAAGGGCGGCGATATCGGCCCGCGGATGCTGTCTCTGGTCTCGCATCTGAGCGATGTACAGAAGAGCGGCACGCCGGACATTGAGTTTGCCATCGTCGGCCTGCTCGCCAGAAATCAGCTCGACAGCGGCCAGCCGGACGAAGCCATCCGCACGCTGCAGGCGCAGCGCGAGCGCTTTGTAAACATCGGCGAGACGCGCTTCCTGCCGAATCTGGACGCGGCGCTGTGCCGCATCGCGCTCTACACCGGAGATCTCGACGCGGCCGACGCGTGGTACCGCGACAAGGCCCCGCGCAATCCGCTGCGGCTGAACGTGATGCGGCGCTATCAGTATCTGACGCAGGCGATGGTGGAGCTGGCGGAGGGGAAGAACGACGCGATGCTGCTGACGCTGGCGCCGCTGGAGGAATACTGCGCCGCCTGCGCGCGGCACATCGACAGCATCCAGCTGCATACCCTACGCGCCATCGCGCTGTTCCGCAAAAAGTCGCTCTCGTGGCGCACGGAACTGGAGACGGCGCTGCGGGAGGCCGAAAAATACCGCTTCATCCGCACCCTCAGCCGCTACGGCGCGGCGCTGCTGCCGATGCTGGAGGGCTTCAAGTGGAGCGGAGACGACCGGTGGTTCAAGATGATGTGCCTGGCCGTGCGCGACCAGTCGGCCAAATACCCCAGCGCCCTGCGCCCGCGCCTTGCGCCGAGCGAAGCGCTCACGTCGACGGAGCTGCAGGTGCTGCGGCTGATCTGCGCCGACAAGAGCAACGCCGAAATCGGCGAGGTGCTGGACATCAAGCTGCCGACGGTCAAGAGCCACGTCAGCCATATTCTGCAGAAGCTCGGCGTCAACCGCCGCAGCGAGGCCAGAACCGCGGCGCAGAAGCTGTGGCTGGTGCCGAAGGATATGTAGGAATCGCCCGAAGGGCGTTTGGTTGGAGGATATAAGGAGGAATCTATGAAAAAACGTGTGATCAGCTGGCTGCTCTGCCTGGCGCTGTGCCTGTCGATGCTGCCGGCGGCGCTGGCCGAAGACGTGCAGACGCCGGAGGGGCCCGCTTCGTCTATGAACGAGCCGCAGCCGGAGCCGAAAGCCGAAGAAAAAGAAGCGCCGGAGAAAGCACCCGAAGAAGAACCGGAAGAAAATCCGACCGAAGAATCGGAGCAGGAGCAGCAAGACGAGCTTGAGCAGGAGCAGAAGGAGTCGTCACAGAAAGAGCCGGAGGCGGAAGTGCAGCCGGAGCTGATGACAGTAGGGAATCTGTTCATGCCGCTGACACTCGGGGATGAAAACTCTCCGTTTTCAAGCATAAGCATTGTTGTATCACAAAATGGCACTGAAATTGGAGATGACAATCAAGGTATCCTGAATAAAAGTGTTATGCTGTACGGCGATCTTATTTGCAAAGATGCCACTCAGAGAGTTGAAATTATACGGCGCAGTACAATCCTCTTGAAAGTTGATGAAGAGGAATTTCAGTCAGGATTTGGTGGAACCACCATTCCAAGTGAAATTCTTGTAAATGCAAGCGACCTTACACCGGTAAAAGAGAAGTATACCATTACGCTTTCGATTGAATATGGGGAATACTCAGAAAAAATTACACGTGATTTGACCTTTAAAAAGTGCACGCATCCTTCGCAAAATGAACGGACGGGCAAATGCAGCCAGTGTGGCGCCACACTCGTGGCGGAGCTTACCGCTGGCGCGTCCAGCTCCGCCACCACCACATATTATGATGCTTTGAAAGATGCGCTGGATGCAGCGCAGGAGGCAGATGCCGGAAGTACGGTGAAGCTGCTTGCTGATTGCAGCCTCCTCAGTAAGTATGAACTTGAAAAGGGTACATTTACGCTCGATTTGGATGGACATGCACTAACGCAGACCAGAAGTCCTATGTGGGTCAGCGGTACGGCTAACCTGACCGTAAAAAATAATAGTTCGAACGCGAAAAATACCGGTAGTTTTTCTCTGCAGAGTGAAACGGCTACGTTGTCGGTCACAAAAGGTAGTAAGTATGCTCTTCTTATGAATATTGTTTCCGGAATGAATGTCGGGTGCTTTTTAGGCCCTGACATGGGCTACAAAGTAGATGGGGATTGGGCAAAATTTGGACAGCTTTACAATTCGGCTATCTACAATGTGACGGTTGAAGAGGCACCGTTCATAACCTCTGATATTACCGTCAGCCCGGAAAATGCTTATGTAAACCGAAAGGCGACGCTTTCTGTAACGCTGAGCAATCTCAAACCTGGTACAACGCCTACTTGCAGCTATTTCGTGAGTGATAGTTCGAACTACCAAACTAGTTATGAGGGAATTGAGCTCGATGCCAATCAAGCGTTTACAGCTGAATTTACCCCGAGAGTAGACCAATATTATATTCGGGCGTGGATTACAGCCGGCGAGTTTACAGTTGTAAAGACAATTAAAAAAACATTCAATACTTGCTCGCATAGCCACTTTGATGTTGACCAGAATACTGGTTACTGCAGTAAATGCGACTCTTGGATGGCGGCCAGCGTGTCTCCTAGTTCGTATGTCGATCAGAGAACCTATTATGAAACCTTTGACCTGGCACTGAGCGCGGCATGGGATATGCTAAAATCCAAAGATTGCTGGTTTACCATGTTCCAGGACGCGCAGGTTGGAACGATTGAATACCATTACCCGAATGAACTCGGCGGAAAAACACTCTACATGGATTTGAACGGCAAAACGCTTACGAGCAGTGGAGTGGTGTTCTATGTGCCAAAGTATGGATGGAAGCTGAATCTCAGGGCGGTAAGCGGCAACTCTGGCGGCACGCTGATTGGCAGTTCACGTCATCAGGGGACGATTTATGTACAGAATGGTGGTTCCCTTGAAATTGACAGCGGAAAATATACGATCCAGAACACGTATTCAGACACTGCCGCAAGCATTATGGTGTATGGAAGTTATGGCACGCCTAAGGATCCCGGCATTGCTAACATTTATGCCAGTGAAGATTCTAATCTTGGAAATCTGGTGATCATGAGCGGCCAGGTGACTGTGTATGACGGTACTTTTAAAAATGCAACCGTTTCTTCACAAGGACAGTTGACTGTTAGTAAAGGCAGATTTACAGGAGACGTTACCGTAACATCAAATGCATGGTTTTTTGCTCGCAACGGTACGGGATATTTTTTTGACGGAACTGTTGAAATCAAAAGTGACGGTGGGGCAACGCTGGAAGGCGGTAATTATAAGCATCTGAAAGTGGATGGAGGAAGAACGCTTGGAAGCTTTATGCAAAACACCCTGGATATGTTTAAAAAGGGTGATGTCTACCTGCCGGACGCAAGAAATCTAGCTGAACTTACTGCAGATGAAAATACATACATTACGATTGTGCGCCATACACAGCACAAATATGATGATAAAGG
>CAKUCT010000037.1 GCA_934643765.1 uncultured Oscillospiraceae bacterium | reverse complement strand
GCCTTCGGCCTGCCGGTACGTCCTGCGGGCATGTGTGCTTTTGTCAGCTGACGCCAGGATCGCCGGCAGGCAAAAAAATAGACCTATCTGCCTCCCTCTTGCAGATAAGTCTCGTCATTTCAGACACGGCCAGGAGCATCTCCAGAATGTTGACCGCATCGCACAAGGTGCCGACTACTCCCTTACGGGGTATCATTATACCCACCCAGGCGCGGTTTTGCAACCTGTATTGTCAAAAAAATACTGGTCATTTTTTCGTTTTTGCCTAAAACGGCGCAGTTTTCCGTCTCATTTGCGGCCCGCCGAACGTTTTCCGCTCAAAAGCGCGGAGCCGCCCCGCACACAGCATCCTGCACAAATACTCTAATTTATCTTTATCTAATTTAACTGATTTTCTGTTGCACTTCCTCTTGACAATTCCCCGGGTTCGCGTCTATAATTGCTCGGAATTGAAATCTATCTATATTTTGAATTGGAAGTAGGGACATCCATTATGACGAAAACCGCAGCCCCGCGCGGGCTTCACGCTTTGTTCCAGCCAATCGACCTGACCCAGGGCTCGTGCTGGAAAACCATTCTCCGCTTTGCGTTCCCTGTCATTTTGTCGTATCTGCTGCAGCAGATCTATACCATCAGCGACGCCGCCATCGTCGGCCAGACGCTCTCGAGCCAGGAGGTCGCGGGTGTCAATGACACGACATCTTTGATTTTCATTTTTCTGCAGTTTGCCTTCGGCGTTTCGGCCGGCTTCTGCGTCATCACGTCCTGCAACGTCGGCTCGCACAATCAGCCGGGTGTCCGCAGATCTCTTGCCACGCAGATCGTGCTCTCCGCGGCGCTGACCGTCATTCTGACGTGCCTTGCCCTGGTGCTTCTGAACCCGATGCTCGCCTGGATCAACGTCACACCGGACAGCGGCGAGGTCTACCGCGCGGCCCACACCTACTGCGCCATTATCTTTGCCGGCATCGGCGCGCAGCTGTTCTATAATTTCATCTGCTCGTTCCTGCGCAGCATGGGAGACTCCGTGACGCCGCTGCTGTTTCTGCTGTTCTCAACCATTCTGAACGTGGGGCTTGATCTTCTTTTCATTATCACGTTCCACTGGGGCGTGGCCGGTGCGGCCATCGCAACGGTTCTGGCGCAGCTGATCAGCACGATCGCCTGCTTTTTCTACGCATTTTTAAAATATCCGGACCTGCGCCTGCACCGCGAGGACTTTGCCATCACCCGGCAGGATCTTTCGCAGCACATTATCCAGGGCGTGCCGCTGGGTCTGCAGTTTTCCGTGCTGGCCATCGGCGTCATCGTTATGCAGAGTGTCGTTGTAAAATTTGACATGCAGGACGGCCTCATGGTCTCCAGCGCCGCGCAGAACGGCTTCGGCGCCGCGAACAAGCTCAACACGCTCACCATGACGCCCATCAACGCCCTCGGCACGGCGCTCACCAGCTTTGCCGCGCAGAATCTCGGCGCTGGCCAGCACGAGCGCATCCGCAAGGGCTCCTTGCAGGCGCTTGTCATCATGCTCGTCATCGCGGGCCTGAGCGTCGGCGTGGGCCTTCTTCTGATGATGGGCGGCACATATCTTCACATCTTCCTCAGCGCCGACAAGGTCACTGCCGAAACCATCCGTTACGGCGATACCTTCCTGCGCGTGGACTATGCCATGTACATTTTCCTGGGCGGCATCTTTGTCATGCGCAACTGTGACCAGGGCATCGGCCGGGCCGCCTTCGTGCTAGGCGCCGGCGCAGCCGAGCTGATTGCGCGAATCGCCGTGTGCATGCTGCTTCCCGCCGCCATCGCCGGCGGAGAGGTCAGCGCAGCAGCGCGTCCGCTTGCGTTCTACGCGCTTTGCGCAGCAGACCCGGCAGCCTGGATTGCGGCAGACATCGTCCTGATTATCCCCTTCCTGCGCAACATTCTGCGCCAGGATTACAGCTATCTCTATGGTGATCGCCACCACAAGCACGCTAAAGCATAACGAAGTGCAGGAGCATATTTATGACACAGCCGCACAGTTTTTTCGAATCGGTCTACGCCGTCGTCCGGCAGATTCCGCCCGGAACAGTCGCTTCCTACGGCCAAATTGCCTGGATCCTCGGCTGCCCCCGCTGCGCCCGGCAGGTTGGCTGGGCCATGCGTGCGTGCCCGGATGGTCTTCCGTGGCAGCGCGTCGTCAAAGCTGACGGCTCGATTGCCGGCGGCGGATACGCAGAGCTTCGCCGCGCGCTGCTGGAGGCTGAAGGCGTCCCTTTTCTTCCAGACGGCCGCGTCGATCTCAAGCGCTGCCAGTGGCCCGGTCCGGACTTGACAGTTGAGTGACCATTCGCGGCAGCTTCAGCCTTCAGGGCCGACCGGCCGCCTCTGCAATCCCTGCAATCATTGCACAAAAGCCCGTATGGAGAACGTCCATGCGGGCTTTTTTGCTGCCTAGCGGCCTGCAACCGCCGTCCTGTTAGGGTTCAACCCCTTACGAAAAATCTCGCCCGTCCCACACGGGACGGGCGAGATTTTGGTGCCGGTGGCCGGACTCGAACCGGCACGCCATCGCTGGCGGTGGATTTTGAGTCCACTACGTCTACCAATTCCATCACACCGGCGTTACCGGGATATTATAATATACACGCAGCAAAAATTCAAGCCTGAATTCTCAAAAATCAGCCTTCCTGCCCCTGGAAACGCTCGTTGAGATGCTTACAAAGAAGGGCCAGCGACGCCGCCATATTTTCGTTCTGCACCAGAATCCCTTCCGGAACATTCAGATGCTTCGGCGCGAAGTTCCAGATCGCAAGAATCCCGTTTTCAATCAGAAGATCGCACACACCCTGCGCAAACTCCGCCGGGACCGTGATGATGCCGATCTTGATCTTATAGCGGCGGCAGATCTCGCCGAGCTTTGAAATATGCATAATAGGCTTTCCGGCATTATTTGTGCCGATGAGCGTATCGTTTGCGTCAAACGCCGCGACGATATTCAGTCCGTATTCGGCAAAGCCGCTGTAACCAAGCAGCGCCCGGCCAAGCTTGCCAGCGCCGATTAGAACCGCGTCGTTGCTGTTGCCGTAGCCCAAAAACGATTCAATGTCCGCAATCAAGTGCTCGCGGTTATAGCCGATCTTCGGCCGGCCGCCGTCACTGACCAGGGCCAGATCCTTCCGGACCTGCACCTCGCCCATATGCAGCCCCGCCGCCAGCGCGGTTGCGGAAATATTGACAGAGGCGTCTGCGGGCAGCGCCTTCAAATATGACAAATAGGTCGGCAGACGCTTCAGCGTCGCTCTGGAGATTTCTTTTTCCATCGTTTCCCTCCCGGGTATCCAATCTCGCTCATGCGGTTCTATCGATATGATATATCGATATTTCTATCGTTAGTATAACACATAATTTTCTTTCAGGCAACCAAAATTTTTTTGTTTCAGCCGCACAGCTGCCTGGAAATTTCCCGCCGCAACCGCAGCATGATCCGCTTTTCCAGCCGCGAAATATACGACTGCGAAATCCCCATCAGGTCAGCGACCTCCTTCTGCGTTTTCTCCGGCCGGCCGCCAAGACCAAAGCGCATGCTCACAATCTGTTTTTCCCGCTCGGGGAGCCTGCCCAGCGCCTGCCGCAGCAGCTCATGGTCCACATCGTCCTCCATGGGCCGCATGACCGTGTCCGAGTCCGTCCCCAAAACGTCCGAGAGCAGCAGCTCGTTGCCATCCCAGTCGGTATTGATCGGCTCGTCGAGCGATATTTCTGTTTTCTGGCCGGAAATCTTCCGGATATACATCAGGATTTCATTTTCGATACAACGCGAGGCATAGGTCGCGAGCTTGATATTGCGGTCTGTGCGGAATGTCGAGACGGCCTTAATCAGACCAATCGTTCCGATGGAAATGAGGTCTTCCATGCCGATTCCCGTGTTTTCAAACCGCCGCGCCAGATACACCACCAGGCGCAGATTGCGCTCAATGAGCGTCTTTTTGGCCGCCTCGCTGCCATCTGCCAGCTCCTGCAGCAGCTTTTGCTCCTCCGCGCTCTTCAGCGGCTGCGGCAGGATATCGCTGCCGCCAATGTACATAATCTTCTCGGGCTGTAAAATGCCCAGCATCCGCAGTAATTTCCGAAGTTCCAATTTCATGCCGCTCCTCCTGTCAACATCTCATAATCTTCTGCGGCGGATATGCTCGTCGGCGAAAACGCGACCAGCACGGGCCGCTGCTTTTTCCCGCGCGCTTCCATCCGGCACCGCACGGCAAGCAACATCCCCTCTTCCACGCCGACCGCCCGATACGGAATCAGCCGCAGCCGCAGCTCCGGCCGCAGCGCGGAAAGCCTTCGCATCAGCTCCGGCGCGTCCTGAAATGCCTCACACCGCAAAGAAAGCTCCGGCAAAAGCCGCGCCGCAACCTGCCAGCTTGCCACCAGCACCTGCTCGCCTGTCAAGGGGTCTTTGAGCGTATTTCCGGTATCCACCAGCGCGCGGACCTGCGTCCGCGTCTTTCCAAGCTGCAGCGTCAGTTCCCGGTACTCTCCCGGCCCATGCTGCGCGCACGCCGAAAACAGCAGCCGGACAAGCGCGCAGCAGGCCGCCAGAAGCATCGCAAGCGCTCCGCCGCTCACGGGATAGAACCCGCCGCCCTTCATGCGCAGCAGGCCCGTCCCGGTCAGCTGCAGCATGGCAAAGACCAGCCCCGCAAACGCGCACCCGGACGCCAGGAACATGACCGCCAGCCGCGGAAGCTTCCTGCCCCAGCCGAATGCGAGCAGCAGCATCAGCGCCATCGCGCAAATCCGCATGAGACCATGCTGCAAAAAGCCCAGCGCCGGAACGAGCGCCAGCACCGCGTAAACGCCGCCGAGCGCCGCGGCGGCGCAGACTCTTCCGGCTGCCAGACGCGCGCCGCACAGCCGCCCGCTGCATACCAGCAGCATCGCGTCAATCGCCGCGTTGAACGCGAACATCGCTTCCGCACATACCCGCACCGCATCACCTCCCGCGTCCGCTCCGCCCCTCTGACAAGCACCAGTATACGCCCGCAGGCATCAAAAAAGCGGTCGCAATTCCTTCCGGAATTGCGGCCGACTGTTCGTCTGGTTCTGCTGTGTTTCGCGGGCCTAGAGTGTCTTCTCTCCCCGCTGAATCTGCCGGATATTCTTTTCCGCTTTACTGCGCGGCAGCATTACTTCATGCCCACAGCCAAGACAGCGCAGCCTGAAATCCATTCCGCTGCGCAGCACCTGCCAGCGCTTGTCGCCGCAGGGGTGCTCTTTTTTCATCACCAGAATATCGCCGACCTGAACGTCCATCTTTTTTCCTTTCTCCCCTGCCCATTTTCCTGGCGGATGCATAGATTGAAGCAGGAAAAGGGGGTATTGTATGAATGACTATCTGCCGGAGCGCCTCGCCGCGCCGGGCTTCGCGTATGATAAAGCGCTTCTTGCGCGCGCAATCCGGGACCGCTTGATTCTGAGCGCGCCAGCAGTCTTCTGCGATGAGACGCACGCGCTGCATGTGCGCCTCGGCCCGTATGACGGTGTCATCTCCCGCGAAGACGCCGCGCTCGGCATCGCCGGGCGCCGGACACGGGACATTGCCATTTTAAGCTGCGTCGGAAGACCGGTATGCTTTCATGTGCTTGGAAAAAACGCAGACGGCACTTACCTCCTCTCGCGCGTCTCCGCCCAGCAGGAAGCGCTGGACCACATACTGCAGCAGCCTCCCGGCACCATCGTCCCCGCCGTCGTCACCGGCCTTGCGCCCTTCGGCGCGTTCGCGGACATCGGCTGCGGCGTGCCGGCGCTGCTGCCGCTGAAAAACATCTGCATCAGCAGGCTCTCCCACCCAGGCGCTCTGCTGCACGAAGGGCAGAAAATCTACGCCGCGCTGCAGACGCTCGACCCGGTGCGCCACCGCGTCAGCATCAGCATGAAAGAGCTCCTCGGCACCTGGCAGGAAAACGCCGCGCGCTTTTGCCCCGGCCAGACGGTGCCCGGCCTTGTGCGCAGCATTCAGGACTACGGCGCATTCATTGCGCTGACCCCAAATCTCTGCGGTCTGGCAAAACCGGACCCAAGACTCTGCGAGGGCTGCGCCGTATCTGTCTACATCCGGTCCATTGAGCCGGAGACGCTCCGGATCCGTCTGAGCGTCATCAGCGTTCTGGACGAAGCGCCGCCCATGCCGGCGCTCTGTTTCTCGCAGACCAGCGGCCGCCTCACCATCTGGCAATACGGAAACCATGCGTATGCCAAGTGCCTGACTATTTTTTGATCTCTTCCCAATAGCGCTTAGCCGCCTGCTCGGTCTTGTTGTCGCCGTACTCGTAATAGTGCCGGTCCTTGATCTCATCCGGCAGATATTGCTGGCGCACCCAGCTGTGCGGGAAATTGTGCGGATACAGATATCCCTGCTCGCGCTCAAAGCCCGTGCCGTCGGCGTGTACATTCTGCAGCTGCCGCGGCACATTGCCGGTTTTGCCGGTCTTCACATCGTGAATGGCCCGGTCGATGGCGATGCAGCCGGAGTTGGACTTCGGCGCCGTCGCCAGAAGAATCACCGCGTCCGCCAGCGGCAGCCGCGCCTCCGGCAGGCCGAGCTGCAGCGCGCTGTCCACGCAGGCTTTGACAATCGGAATGGCCTGCGGATAGGCAAGGCCAATGTCCTCGCACACAGAGCACAAAATCCGGCGGCAGGCCGACGGCAGGTCTCCCGCCTCCAGAAACCGCGCCAGATAGTGAATCGCCGCGTCCGGGTCTGAGCCGCGGATGGATTTCATCAGCGCGGAAAGGTCGTCATAGTGATCGTCTCCCGCCCGGTCATAGCGCATGGCAGAGCGCTGGGTGATCTGCTTTGCATCGCTCATCGTCAGCTGCAGAATGCCGTCTTTGCGTGCGCTTGCCGAAAACAGCAGCTCCACAGCGTTGATTGCCTTGCGGATATCGCCGCCGCAGGCCTGCGCAATATAAGAAAGCACGCCATCTTCCACTTCGGCCTTCACGCCGTTTTGCGCTTCAAGCGTCCGCACGGCCCGCTCCACCGCCCGCTCCGCTTCCGCAGCGGGAACAGGCTTGAATTCAAAGACCGTCGAGCGCGACAAAATGGCGTTATATACATAGAAATACGGATTTTCCGTCGTCGAGGCGATGAGCGTAATCTTACCGTTTTCGATATACTCCAGCAGCGTCTGTTGCTGTTTTTTATTGAAATACTGAATCTCGTCGAGATACAGCAGCACCCCGTTCGGTGCCAGGAACGTATCGAGCTGTGCGTAAATCTCCTTGATATCACCGGAGGACGCCGTTGTTGCATTAAGTTTACATAACTTTCTATGCGTGCGCTGCGCGATGATATTGGCAACCGTCGTCTTTCCTGTTCCGGACGGCCCGTAGAAAATCATATTTGGAATATTGCCCGACTCAATAAGCCGGCGCAGCAGGCCGTTTTCGCCCAGAATGTGCGACTGCCCGCAGACATCTTCCAGCGTCTGCGGCCGCAGCGCATCTGCCAGCGGCTGATACATCTGTATCACCTCATTTGATCGTTTGTTTGAATTATAGCAAAACCGGCAGGAAAATACAACCCACCCGCACCTTGAAAACTTCCGCACACGGCCGCTTCTCTTTGCGCTTTAATTGTGCTATACTGTAGAAAATACGGAAAATAACCCCGGAGGTGCCCCATGGAACTGCAAGAGCGTGTCAACGGCATTCTTTCCGCTCTGGAACGAGAATACCCGGATCCCTTCTGCGCGCTGCAATATAAAAAAGATTATGAGCTGATGATCGCTGTGCGCCTGTCCGCGCAGTGCACAGATGAGCGTGTCAACAAAATCACGCCCGCGCTTTTTGCCCGCTTCCCGACGCTCGACGCCTTTGCCGACGCGGATATCGCGGAGGTGGAAACGTATGTGCGTTCCTGCGGCTTTTATAAGCACAAGGCACGCGATATCGTTCTGGCCTGTCAGATGCTGCGCGAGTGCTATGACCGGAAAGTACCAGATCAGATGGACGAGCTTCTGAAGCTTCCCGGCGTCGGCCGGAAGACCGCGAATCTGCTGCTGGGCGATATCTATAAGGTGCCGGGCTCCGTCGTCTGCGACACGCACTGCATCCGCATCACAAATTTACTCGGCCTGGCCGAAGGCAAAGACCCCGCGAAGGTCGAGACGCAGCTGCGCGCCATTCTGCCGCCGGAGGCGTCGTCCGATTTCTGTCACCGGCTCGTGCTGCACGGAAGAGCCGTCTGCGTCGCGCGGCGACCAAAGTGTGAAAACTGCTGTCTGGCCCCGTTCTGCCGGAGCTTTTCCGGAGAATAATACAGAAGAACGCGCCTATGCAACTGTATGCGCTTTCCGGTACCCGCCTCACACGGGCCGCAACTGCGCGTTGCTTGTGTCCCCCCTTATTTTATGCTAAGCTTGCATAAAGGAGATGATTTTATGGATACAAAGGAAATTTTATTGCAGTTACGGACGCAAAAAGGACTCTCTCAGGAAGAGCTTGCCGAAAAAGTTTTCGTAACCCGGCAGGCCGTCTCCCGCTGGGAGACCGGCGAAACCACACCCAACACGCAGACGCTGCAGCTGTTATCGGCGCTTTATGATGTCTCAATCAACACGCTGCTGGGCTCTCCCAGGCAGCTCGTCTGCCAGTGCTGCGGCATGCCGCTCGAGGATGCAACGATCAGCCGCGAACCAGACGGTGCATTTAACGAAGAATACTGCAAATGGTGCTACACGGACGGCGCGTTCAAATACACCAGCGCCGAGCAGCTGATCGAGTTCTGCGTGGAGCATATGGCAAGCGACGCCTGGCCAAAAGAGCAGGTCCGGGCGCATATGGAAGCTGTCGTGCCGCAGCTGCGGCACTGGAAAAAATAATTCCGGAAGATTTGGCGGAGGCTCTGATCCACATGGCAATCACAATTCTTTGTGCGCTGCTTCTCATGGCGGCCTATTTTCTTCTGCTGTATGCCGGCGTCGGCCTGATTCAGGACAAGCGCTTTTTCTCTTCCGCGCCGAAGGAAAACCTGGCCGCGATTCCGGACCGGAAGCCCGAGCGCTTCTCCGGCGCGCATCTGCTCGGCTGGGCGCTTGGCATCGGCGCGATTGCGCTGTTTTTCGCGGCGTTTGCCATAGCCGCGTGGGACGGCGTGCGGAACGGCTTTCGCTTTCTTTCCTTCTTCGCGCGCTTTCTCGCGATGCTCTATCTCATGGAGCTCTATGATATTTTCTTTTTTGACTGGGTGCTGCTCTGCCACTCCAACTTCTTCCCGCATTTTTACCCGGAGCTGAAGGGTGTTGTCGGCCCGTAGCAGTTTGGCTACAACAAAAAGACGCACCTGACGCATTTTATCTGGTACATCCCGTCGTGCGCCGTGCTCGCCTGGATTTGTACGCTCTTATAGCGTCAGCAGGTGCAGACTATATGAAACCCCACAACCGGCGCAGAAATCTGCGCCGGTTGTGCTTGATTTTCAGCCGGATTTTGCGTATGCTTGTGGTAGCAACGAAAGCATGCTCTTACCGGGAAATCCAAGAAGAATCGCAAGCACCGGTATGCGCAAAGGAGGAATCAAAATGCTGTTATTGGAACTGATCTTATACTGCCTGCTGTTTTTTCTGCTGGTCAAATGCGCAGCCAAAAACAGCGGCCGGAACTGCCTGTATTTTTATCCGAAGGAATATCTGGCCGAGGCCGGGCGCCGCGGCCTTGCCGACCCGACTGCCGAAATGAAAAAGGGCAAGCGCTTTATGATTCCGTTCTGCATCATCATGCTGCTCGCGCTGGTCGCAATCCTTGCACTCTGGAACCGTGTGACGGAATTCAGAACCGCCTACTGGCAGAGCGTTCTCTTTCTTGTGGTCATGAATTGGTTCGACGGCATTTTCATCGATCGCCTGTGGGTCGGCCACAGCAAAATCTGGCGCATCGCGGGCATGGAGGGCGTTGCATATCTGAAGCCCTGGAAAACCGTTTTTATCCGGCGCAGCCTGGGCACGCTCGTGTATCTGATTCTTGCGCTTCCCATCGCCTATCTCGCCGCGGCGCTCGGCCGCATGCTCTGAGCAGCGCGTACAGACGGAGGACATATCATGACGGTTCACGAATTTGGAGACAAAGCAAAGCCTGTTCTGATGCTATTTCCGGGCACAATGTGCTATTGGAAGGCAAATTTCAGCGGCGTGCTTGACGAGCTGTCCCGGCATTTTCTCGTCGCAGTCGTCGCGTACACCGGCTTTGACGAGCGCGATACCCAGAGCTACACCTGCGTGGAAGACGAGCTTTTGAAAATCGAGTGTTATGTAAACGAGCACTACGACGGCAAAATCTGCGCCGCCTATGGCTGCTCGCTCGGCGGAACGTTCGTCGCGCAGCTGGCCGCGCGGCACAACATCCATATGCGATTTGGCATTCTCGGAAGCTCCGATCTCGATCAGGCGGGGCCCCTGAAAGCTCGCCTTCTCACCGCGCTCATGCTCAGACTCACCTACCATTTTGTCCACACCGGCGCCTACAAATCCAAGCTCATGCAAAAGCGGTTCCAACAGCAGATGGCCTCGCCCGATCCCTACAACCGCACGTTCGTCGGCATTATGGGCCGGGACAAATATGACATGAGCTTCATCACGAAGCAGAGCCTGAAAAACCAGTTTTCATCCGATCTCACGACGCCGCTTCCCCTGCAGATCGACAACGGCGAGACGCAGATTCACATTTTTTACGCCAAGAAGATGGGCGCAAAATACCTCGCGCGCTATCAGGCCCATTTCAAGCATCCCGTCATCCACGAGCAGGACCTCCGGCACGAGGAGCTGCTCGGGCTGTATCCCAAGGACTGGTGCGCGCTGATCGAGCAGATTTGTCTGTAATGTTTCATCGCCCCCTGCACAAATTCAGAGCTTTTTCAGAAAGGAGCGCTTGCCATGCCGCTGTTTTTAAACGTTCCGTATGCACAGAAGGAGCAGGCTAAGGCCGCCGGCGCCAGATGGAACCCGGAGGTCAAAAAATGGTACGTGTCCGACCGGCGCAACTATCACAAGTGCCTTGCGTGGATCGACGGCAACACAATTATCTGCAATCAGATCTACATCGTAGAAGGCATGCATACCTGCTTTCGCTGCCAGCGTCCGACGCGTGTCGTTGGCTTCGCGTTCGAGACGTTCTACGAAATGGACGACGACACGATGGAATACTTCGATGATGAGATTCATATCGGCTACATCGACTCCAAACTGCCGGAAGCGCTCGCCGCGGAACTTCAGAAACGCTACAATTATTTCTGGGGCTATTCCAACACGACCAAAAGCTACGCCTACGGCAACCACTGCCAGAACCCAGCCTGCGGCGTTCTGCAGGGAAACTGGTTTGTCTTTGACGAAGTTGACACTCCCTTCTTCATTGACGGGCCCCAGAGCGCAGGCAAGCTGACGCTTCGCCGCATTGCGCTGCCAGACGACATTGCCGTCCACGCCAGCATCGGCTACGGCTCAGAAGACAGATGGATCAAAGCGCGCGCGTCCATCGTGGATTCTGATTTGACCTGGGCTTAACTCCGCACCGCAAAAACCACCGCCTGCCGCAATCTGTGGCGGGCGGTCTTCTATTTATGCGGGCGATTTTTCCGGAATCTGGACGAGCCGGCAGCGAATAGAGTGTTGCATGGAGGTGAGGCATATGCTATGCGCCACCGTGTGGCTGATGCTCAGCAGTATGCTCTATTCACTGCGAATTTCCTCCTCCGGCAGCTCGTTTCCAAAGCCTCTGAGCGCCGAGGAAGAACGCTATTATCTGCAAAAAAGCGCCGAGGGCGACCTGCAGGCGCGCAATGTACTGATTGAGCGCAACCTGCGCCTTGTCGCGCACATTATGAAAAAATACTACTCGCAAACCGCCGACCAGGAAGACCTGCTCTCCATCGGAACCATCGGCCTGATCAAAGGGATTTCGACCTTTGACGCCTCCAAGGGTGCCCGGCTTGCCACCTACGCCGCCAGATGTGTAGAAAATGCTATACTATCGTAACGGAACAAACGGCGGTTGAGGTAGAAAACCATGAACCTTTTGGGGCAAAATGGTCTATGTTCTGCCGCCTGAAAGTCCGCAGCTATGTATTGGCTGCGA
>CAKUCT010000036.1 GCA_934643765.1 uncultured Oscillospiraceae bacterium | reverse complement strand
CGTCTTCCGAGACCGGGATGAACGCGCCGGACAGGCCGCCCACGTGGCCGGAGGCCATGATGCCGCCCTTTTTGACCGCGTCATTCAAAAGCGCCAGCGCCGCCGTTGTGCCGTGCGTGCCGCATACGGCAAGGCCCATTTCCTCGAGAATCCTAGCCACACTGTCGCCCACAGCGGGCGTCGGCGCAAGCGACAGATCGACAATGCCAAACTCTGTGTCCAGGCGGCGCGACGCCTCAGCCGCGACCATCTGGCCCATTCTTGTAATCTGGAAGGCCGTTTTCTTGATCGTCTCGGCCACAACGTCAAAGCGCTCGCCCTTGCAAGACTGCAGCGCATGATACACAACGCCCGGGCCCGATACGCCGACGCTCACCACGCACTCCGCTTCGCCCACGCCGTGGAACGCACCGGCCATGAAAGGATTATCCTCCACGGCGTTGCAGAACACCACAAGCTTCGCGCAGCCAAGGCCGTCGTTGCCGCGTGTCAGCGCCGCCGTTTCCTTTACAATTCTGCCCATCCGGGCTACCGCGTCCATGTTGATGCCGGCTTTCGTCGAACCAACATTCACGCTCGAACAGACCAGATCCGTCTGCGCCAGAGCCTGCGGAATCGCGCGCAGCAAAAGCTCGTCGCCCTTGGTAAAGCCCTTTTGCACCAGCGCGGAAAAACCGCCGATGAAGTCCACGCCGCAGGTCTTGGCCGCTTTGTCCATCGTCAATGCGAACGGCACATAGTCCTGCGTCTGACAGCTTCCGGCCACAAGCGCCATCGGCGTCACGGAGATGCGCTTGTTGACAATCGGAATGCCGAACTCGCGCTCAATAGCCTCACCGGTCTGAACCAGGTGTTCTGCCTTGCGGCAGATTTTATCATAGATTTTTTCGCAGCAGCGCGCCGGATCTTCGCTGGCACAGTCCAGAAGCGAAATGCCCATTGTAATGGTCCGGATATCGAGGTGCTGCTTGTCGATCATATCGATCGTATCAAAAATTCGTTGTAAACTCGGCATAGCGGCTCCTTTTACAGCTTATACATCGCGTCGAACATGTCTTCGCGCTGGATTCGGATGGAAAGGCTGGTCTGCTCGCCGTAGCTCTGCAGCGTCTCGGAAACCGCTTCAAAAGAGGCTTCGCAGGCCGCCAGATCCGTGACCATCATCATCGTAAAATAGCCGTCCATAATGGTCTGGCTGATTTCCAGAATGTTGATTTTGCACGCAGCCAGCGTGCTGCAGACGCCCGCAATGATGCCAACGCGGTCTTTTCCGACGACGGTTACGATTGCTTTCATACTGTTTTCTCCCCCCGCATTGCGTCTTCCGGAGCCGTTGTCTGCCGGAAAGCAGTTCCAACTGCCGGAAATTTAACAAATTCTTTTCAATTATTATAGCGGATTGTTTCAGATGCGACAAGTGCGCTTCGCATGAAATATACACCGAAATTTCTGGGTTCCCGTATAAAAATTCTGAAAGATACGACAAAAGCATCAAAGCCCGCTGCAAAAAGCAGCGGGCTTCGTCGCAAATCTTACTTGAGGTTGTTCAGAACATCCTCTGGAATTTCCGGAACAGGCGCCTCCGTAAAGGTCATGTTCGCGGAGACCTCCGCACTGGCCTGCGTCAGCAGAAGCTTCATAGAGCCGCTGCACGAGACCTGCACCTGGGTGATAACGCCGCCGTTCATGACTACTTCCGCGCGGCTGTCTGTAAAGTCAATATCCAGATCGGACGCACCCGGCGCGATGATGGAGATGATCTGCTCTGTCGCCCGGCTGTCCAGCGAAAGCGTATAACGATACGTTTCACCGTCCTGGCTGAGCTCGATATCACCCTC
Source organism: uncultured Oscillospiraceae bacterium (assembly GCA_934643765.1). Classification (GTDB taxonomy): domain Bacteria; phylum Bacillota; class Clostridia; order Oscillospirales; family Oscillospiraceae; genus CAG-170. The sequence continues at coordinate 10,373 of CAKUCT010000036.1, read as the reverse complement.
GCGGCAGACAAGCTCCAGAACGTCAAACAGCTCCGCCGTACCGGCAAGACTCTTGGCATCACCGGTGGCCTTGTCGCCGCTCTGCGAGAAGACATCCTCGCCGTCTGTGAAGAAGATATTCAGACCGTTTTTGTTGATGCAGGAAACCTGCATTCCGCCGGTCTGCTGTCTGTAATACTTGAGATCATTCTTCACGACCACGGGCCCGCAGTCCGCCGAAAGCTCCAGATTGGCCGACAGCGCATCGCGGTTTTTCAGCTCTGCCCAGCCGGAAAGCAGGCGATAGAGTTCGTCGGTCAGCACAGGCAGATCTTCCCCGCTGCCGGACTTTATGCTTTCCGTCACCGCATCCGGCACCGTGAAATCTGCCGTAAGCGAAATGTCATCGAACTCCAGCGCAACATCAAACGCCGTCTGCGGCGCATCGGTCAGCGTACCAGCGGCCGAAACTGTGATGCTTTCCACGCTGCTTCCCGTCATGCAGACCTCGGCTGAAATCTGCTGCGTATCGGAGACCTTGCCGATCGTATCCGGCAGAATCACCGCCAGTAGCTCCTGCGCGCCGCTTCCCTGAGCGCTGAGGCGATAGATCTTCTCGTCGCCGTCTGTCTGCGTGGTATATTCCACCTGCTGATAAAGCGGAATCAGCTTTGTCAGCACCGACGTGTAATCCGGGAACTGATCTGTCAGCCGGTAGGCCGTTCCGCTCTCTAAAATCACGCGTTCATCCGCATAATACAAAGACAGATTTTCAAGCGACAGCTTTGTCACCTTCGTCCCGTCCGCGCGCTTGCGGCTGATGCTCCCGTCCGCCTCCAGATCGGTCTGGCCGACCTTGACATCAACCGACAGGTCCATCGTCACTTCCGAACGCTGGTTGAGATCCGACAGCGCCTGATAGGGCGCGAATCTGCCGCGGATGACGAAGAAGTATACCGCCGCAGCCGCCGCGGCCAGCGCCGCGAGCATCAAAATCACCGTCAGCCAGACCGGGAACTTCTTACGCTTTTTCTGCTGCGGAAGACTGCCGTCCGCTTCCGTCTGCACTTCATCCTCCAGCGGCGCAGCCGGCGCGTTTTTGGCCCGGCGGCGTCTTGCTGCCTTCAGAATCAGAAGGACAATCAGCAAAATCAGGCCCAGCAAAAGCACTGTCACGATTGCCCAGACCCACCAGATATGCAGGACCGACACCACCGCGATTTCTGCCTGCGTGCCGCTGACGCGGAAGGTCAGATAGGTGCCGAAGCTTTCCGTCTCTACCTTCTTCCAGCCGCCGTCCTGCCGGACGTAGACCGCCAGGCGCCGGACCGACTCGTTGGGCGAAAGATAATGCACCGTATGTACCTGCTCGCCGTCGCTCGGCAGCGTTACGCTCCACTGCTCCACAATTTCCTTGTTGATCGGCGCGGAGAACCAGGTATACCAGGGATTGACCGACATGTAGTGGCTGATAGCGTCCGAGAGGCCGCTGCTGACCGGGGCAAGGCCCGTGTTGGACAGGGCCAGCGCCTTGGCGTCAATTTCCGCGTCCTCGTCGTAATTGCCCTCCACAAAGAAGACGGGCCGCCCGCTTTCGCGTCTGGATTCATTGGCGACAGTCGTCACATACTGCGTATAAACCGCCGTCACCGTTGTGTCAAAGTGCAGCGCATCGAGCTCCGTGATATCCCACCGGCCGTAATAGCCGTCCTTTTCCGGAATGTCCGGATAGACGTCCTTTTCAAAAGAGTCGCCATAGTCGAAACTTTCCGACTTCAAAACCGTATCGTCCGCGACAAACTGCAGCGTAAGCTTTCGCATCTGCTTCGGAAGGCCCGGCACCTGCAGGAGTTCCTCGTAGCTCATAGGCTCTGCCTTGCCGCTGAAGCTTACCGTGTCAAGGCCCGCCAGCGTGTCGGAAACAAAATAGTTTTCCGCAAAATCGCCCGCGTCGCTGCCTGCAATCGCACCGGCGTTGAGCGTAGAGGCCTCGATTTCCACCATGCTGTAGCAGCCGGAGATCGTACTTGAAGCGCCGGTCAGCGTCTTCTGGACGCCCGCGCCCACAATACCACCGACATACTTTCCGCCGGAGAGCGCGCACTTGGCATAGCTCTGACGGACAGTCGCGCCGGTCTGACCGGCGATACCGCCGACATAGTCCCCGGACTCACTCTCCACGCGGCCAAAGCCGTAGCTGTCTGTAATCAGGCCCAGATCCATCCGTCCGCAGATGCCGCCGGCATAGCTGCGCTTAGCGTGGACGGTTCCGTCGTTCGTGCAGTTCTGCACGATGGCTTTCATCTCATACTGCCGCTTGTACTCCGCGGACATATCACCGGAGACGTCGTCCTCCGGGTCGTAGGAATATTCGATGGCCATTGAGCCTGCAATGCCGCCGACGTTGATATCGCCGTCGACATAGGCGCTGTTTTCGCTGCGGTTGACCTTACCGAGCGTGACAAGATCGACATCGATTGCCGAAGCGTCGGTCACGACGTCCTTCGCGCCGCTCGACGCGTCGGCCACCGCATCGTTGAGGGTATCGGTGATCTCATTGAACTTTGCGTTGATCTCGCGCATATCATCAGAGAGCTTTCCGGCCGTGCCGGACAGCGCGCCGTTGAGACGGTTGATCTGGCTGCTGATGCCGCCGATAGACGAACTGAGGCTGCCAAGATCCGGCGCGGCCACAATCTGCGCGCTGCCGTTGAGAATGCCGTCGACAACGCCGTCCTTGCTGAGGTCGATATCCAGCGGATCATCGCCGATTGAAATGCTGGGAAGGCCCCCGCCGATAGAAACCGAGCTGTCTCCGATCGAGATATCCACCCCGCCGCCGTCGACCGAAATGCTGGGCTTTGTCACGTTGAGATTGCCCGAGCCGCTGCCGGTGCCGTGGCCCAACAGAGAGCCGTTCGCGTCGATGTTGAGCTTGAGATCGTTTGCCGCGTTCGCGGCGTTGCTGATATAGCCGGACATACCGCCAAGACTGGAAGAGATGCTGTTGGCCCCGCCTTCAGCGTCGCTGGAGGCTTTGTCGACCAGTGTGCCCAGCTCCTGCAGCTGCGTCTGCAGCTTGGAGAGCGTGCTTTCTGTCAGCTGCATTTCGATATACGGCTCCATCTGGCCCACAATGCCGCCGACATCTTTTCGGCCATAGACCGCACCGGCATTTTTGCAGTTGAGGATATAGCCGCAGCTGCGCCCGGCGATGCCGCCGACGTTGTAGCCCACGTGCTGATAGCCGACGACAGCCGTATTTCTGCAGCCGCGGATGGTGCCGGACGAGTAACCGGCCACGCCGCCCGTGTCATACGAAGAGAGGATGGTATCCCCTGTCGTCGTAAGACTTGTCATATCCAAAGAGAAATTGAAATTCAGATCGTCCAGCGACATTGCCTTGTCGCCGCTGACGGTGTTGACATATGCAGCGTTCGTGCAGCTGAGAATCTGGCCGGCGTTGCTGCCGGCAATGCCGCCGGTCATCTGCGTGCCTGTCACCGCGCCGTTGGAGCTGCTGCTGACAATCATGCCGCCTGCTTCGTTGATGCCCGCAATCGCGCCCGCGCAGCTGCTTGCGCTGACATTGCCGGAAAACGAGCTGTTCATAATCCGGCCGGCGTTGACGGCGGCAATGCCGCCCGCGGCGGCGCAGGAAGACGCCGCCTGCACCGTGCCGGTGACGTTCAGATCTTCAATGCTGCCGCCGGACTGCACGTGCTGAAAAAGGCCCGCATAAGAAAGTCCTTCTCCAAGACTCAGGCCGCTGATGGTGTAGCCGTTGCCGTGGAACGTGCCGCCGAAGCTTGCGATGGGTGTGAAGGCAACGCCCTCCAAAGAGAGGTCGCCTTCGAGCTCCACGACCTTATCCTGCGACCAGGTATCGAGCGTGCAGCTCTGCGCCAGGGCAAGAAGATCGTCTGCCGTGCGGATGGAAATTGTCGTCTGCACATCGTCTTCCGCGAAGGCCGTCACGCAGAGCGTGCAAAGAAGCACCGCCGCAAGCAGCACGGAAATGAGCCGTGTTCTCCACTTATACATGCGTAAGCGCCTCCTTTCCATCGTCCGGTGCGCCGCCTGACGGCGTATCATCGTCTCCGCCGCCGTCATCCGGGCCATCGTCCGGCGGCGCCTGCGGCGCGTCCGTCTGCGCAGAACCCGAGACCACGTTGAGGTCGATATCGCCGTCGACCATCGCGCAGATCTGCCCGCGCACCGTGCCGTGGATCTGACCGCGAACCATGCCGTTGACAAAGACCTTGCCGGAAAGCGTTTTGCGTTCGCCAACGCCGACTCCCGGCATGGAGAACGACGTTTTGTCGATAAAGCCGGTGCCGGTCAAAAGGATCTGCGGCAAGACGAGCATGACCAGGAAAATAGAGATCAGCGTACCGCGGCCGAGGCTCTCGCCGATGCCGGCGATAACCGCCTCGGAGGTCATGTTGCCGATCAAGATGCCGCTGATGGCAAGAATCGAGCCGGAGGTCAGAATCGTCGGGAACGAGAAGTTCAGCGTTTCGATGATGGCCTGGCGGTGCGGCATCTTGCTCTTGAGCTCCTGATAGCGGCTGCCGATAACGATGGCGTAGTCGATGTTCGCGCCCATCTGGATGGAGCTGACCACCAGATAGCCCAGGAAGAACAGGTATTTGCCCATAATCGTCGGGAACGAGAAGTTGATCCAGATACTGCCCTCGATCACGAGGATGAGCAGCAGCGGCATACCGGCGGAGTTGAACGTAAACAGCAGAACCACCAGAACGATCAGCACAGAGACGATGCTGACGACGGTATTATCCACCGCGAAGGACTTTTCAAAGTCATACTCGTTCGTCGAGTTACCGGCAAGATAGACATTCTCGTCCGGATAATAGCTGCGCGCGATCTCCACGATCTTATCCGTGAAGGCATAGGTCTCGTCGCCGCTTGCAGGAAGCGTCAGATAGATCAGCATACGGCTGTAATTTTCGCCCTGCAGCTGATTTTTTGCGCTCTGCATCTGCACCTTCGCGTCGTCAAGCGTTTTCGTCTGCTCCTCGCCGAGCGAGACCACGCCGGAATCCACCTTGTCGCAGACATACAGGAACATATCAATGAGCGGCACGCGGTACGTCGCAATATTGCCGACCAGCTCACCGTAGCTCTCGTTTTCCGCCGCGTAGGCCGCGTAGACGACCTTCGCCGCCTCATAGTCCAGACCGGCTAGCTCTGCAAACTGACGCGGGGTCAGCTTGTCGGCGAGCTTGTACCCGTCGAGCGCCTCCACGTTGGCAAGACCCATCGTGTAGTCTACCTCGTCGTAGCTCTCCAGCTCTTTTAAAAGCGCACCCTCTTTTTCATAGTCGCCCTTCGGCACAACGAGCGCAACCATATTGCTCGACGAGAAATTGTCGTTGATCATATTTTCGGCGATCTGCGTCTCGTTGAGCTTTGGCGTTGTAAGCACACTGTAGCCGTACGCATACGGGCAGTCGTTGGAAAGCCGGAAGGCAAAGAACAGAACCACCACAAAGATAATCGGGACAATGTGCCGCGTCGCATAGTCATACGCGCCGACAAAGGAAATCTTCGGCACATAGTTCTTGTGCCCCGTCTTGTCAATCAGCGGGCCAAAGAGCACCAGAAGGCCCGGCATCACAAGGAACGCCGACAAAAGCGCAAAGGCGATGGATTTGATCAGACAGATGGCCATATCCGGGCCAAGCTTGAACTGCATGAACAGCATCGCGACCAGGCCGCCGATGGTCGTCAGGCTGCTCGAGCCGATTTCCGGAATCGACTTGCTGAGCGCGAGAATGACCGCCTCGCGGATGGGAAGGCTCTTGTGCTCCTCTTTGAAGCGGTTGCAGAAGATAATGGCGTAGTCGATCGACAGAGCCAGCTGCAGAATGCTCGTAACAGAGTTCGAGACAAAGGAAATTTTGCCGAGCAGGTAGTTCGTGCCCTGGTTGATGAGCATGCCGACGACAAACGTCAGAATCAGAACCGGCACTTCGCCGTAGGTTTCCGATGTGAACAGCAGCACAGACACAATGACAACCGCAACATAGACCATGATAATGTTGATCTCTCGCTCAATGGTCTCGGCCTGCGTGTTGCCTAGATCTGTCTTGACATACACATCCTGTCCTTCCAGCGCCTGCTTGACCTTGTCGAGAGATTCCAGGCACGCGTCGTCCGTCTCGTCATAATTGAACGTCACACTGTAAAGCGCGGACGCGCTGTTATAATGGTCCTTTGTGTCGTCAAAGGAAATGGACTGCACGCCCTTGATTTCCTTGAGCGTCTCACATAAATCCTCCGCGTCCGCGTAGGAAATGTTGGCGACCATGACCTCCGCCGTGCCGTAGGTGATAAACTCGCCGTCCATCACGTTCAGCGCCTGCTTGGTCTGGGAGTCCTCCGGAAGATACGCGGTCAGATCGTTTTCGACCTCGACCCAGTTCCGGGAGAACATAGAAAAAATCAACAGAATAATCGTAATCAGAAAAATCAGATTGCGCTTATCCACGATGAATGTCGCAAGCTTGACCATAAAGCTCTGGTCGCCGGAATGCGCATTCTTCGCTTGCTGTGCCATGCCTGGCCTCCTTCCACCTTTTCCCGCGCCGCGTACCTGACAGTGCGCCGGTTTCATTCATTCCTGGGGCAATTCTATGCCTCATCACGCGGGAAATTTCACGTTCATTTCAGCTTCAAAATAGACATCAAGAGCATACCACTTTTCCTTCCAAAAAACAAGTAAAGAAATCATTAACAGTGAAAGCGGGCTCTATCCGGAACTTTTTTACAAATACGCACGCAGGCGGCAGCCAAAGCCCGGCTGCCGCCTGATTCGCGCTGCGCTATTTGATGGTATCGCTGCTGTTGAGCACGCTCACACTGTATAAAAACAGCACGTCCTGATCGGTAAAGGTCAGAAAGCTTCCGAGCCGCGCGCTCGGCAGATAGCGGATATCCACCAGCGTGATTTTCTTGTAACCGCTCAGAAGCAGCGGCGAAAGGCTGCTTGCAAAGGAGTCCCGGAAGATGACAAGCTCCCTGTCCGTTTCGGCGTCCGGGTTCTCCATTGTCAGAAGCGACACCGAGCCGGACAAAAACATCTCATACGGGTCCTGCCCCGCAGCCTTTTCCATATCATAAACAGGGCCCTGCCGGTGCGTTTCAAAATTGGTCACAACGGCGTTTTCAATCGCGCTGTTTGTGAGATAAGAAATCTTCTCCGGCTGCACCGGCAGCGCCGCATAGCCGTAATAAAGGCCATAGTAATCGCGCGGAAGGGTCTTCTCGGTAAAATCATCCGAAATCTCCGCGCCCATCGCGTTTGCAATCGTCTGCGCCGCAGGCACAAGCTTCTCCTGCCGCCAGTGAATGTCGGTCCTGTAATAGTCGTCAATGGTGAGGCTGCCGGTCAGATCAATATACTTTGCCCACGGAAGGCCCGTTTCAAATGCCGCGAAAAACGCATCATAGTCCAGGGCCGGATAGCCGTTTTTCCTGGCTAAAAAATAATTCTTGTCCGGAATCACGGCCAGATACGCCTTCACATCCGTCCCCTTCAGAAATTTGTCATAGACAAACCCGAACCGCTCCTGCGCGTGCGTGACGGAGCTTTCGTTCACCGGGTACTCCAGCTTTGCCACAACCCCGTCTGCAAGATAGACGCCGTGGTTATCCTTCTGCCGGAACAGGCCGAGCGATATGAGACTTTTGAGCGTGCGGAACTGCTCGCGCAGCGGAAACTGGTCAAGCGTGTAGCTTTCAAAATCGCTTGTCCACTTGCCGCCTGCAAACGCACTCCAGGAAAAGTCCGGCAGCTGCGCAAGGCTCCGCCGCTCAGACTGCGAGAGCTTATCCGCGGGCTTGCACACGCTCCAAAGTGCAAAGCCAAACAGGAAGACGGACAGCAGCAAAACGGTAACGAGTGATGTTTTCTTTCGCATCGTCTTCCCTCCTTAAAATCTGAAATAGAGGAACGGATTGAACGATCCGTCCACCAAAAACGCCGTGCACGCAGCCAGAAGCAAGACCATGACAACCGGCCGCAAATCGGCCGCCCATCGAGCGCCTGTTCCGGTTTCGCCAAGCCGCCGCGCCGCGCGCGATATCAGAGGCGTCGCGCCCACAATCGCAATCAAGAACGTTACGGCGTAGCTTTTCGCATAATAAAGGCTCTCTGTACTTACAAGCGGCAAGCCGCCCGCTCCAAACATCGCGCCAATCTGCGCGCCCGCCTGCCCCACAGAGTCCGCGTTAAAGAGCACAAAGCTGAGCGTCACGAAAAAGAGCACATACACATGCCTGAAGACGCGCGTCTTTGCAAGCTGCTTTCCGTAGAGCAGCTTTTCCAGCATCAAAAGCACCGCAAACCCGAGCCCCCACAGCACAAAGTTCCAGGCTGCCCCGTGCCACAGCCCCGTCAGCATCCAGACGACCAGGATGTTCCGCAGCCATTTTGCCTTAGATACCCGGTTGCCGCCGAGCGGAATGTAGACATAGTCCCGGAACCACGAGCCAAGACTCATGTGCCAGCGCCGCCAGAACTCGGTGATGGAGCCCGAAATATACGGATAGTTGAAGTTCTCTGAAAAATGGAAGCCGAAAATTCTGCCAAGGCCGATGGCCATATCACTGTAGCCGGAAAAATCAAAATAGATCTGCAGCGTGAAGCTGACAGCGTATAGCCAGTAATAGAGCACCGATAAGTCCTTGCTCTGCCCAAACGCGGTGACAAGGCCATAGAGCACGTTTGCAAGCAGAACCTTTTTAGAAAGTCCGATCACAAACCGGCACGCACCATCGGCTGCATCGTCAAGCGTCGTCTTCCGGCAATCCAGCTCCGGCGCAATCTCTGCATACCGCACAATCGGGCCGGCAATGAGCTGCGGGAACATGGCAATATACGTGCCGAGCTTGAGAAAGCTTCTTTGCGCCGGAACCTCGCCCCGATATACATCCGCCACGTAGCTCAAAATCTGAAACGTGTAGAAGCTGATGCCGATCGGAAGCGTCACATGCAGAAGCGGCAAAGACAGCCCCGTAACCGCGTTTACACCGGAGATAAAAAAGTCCGCGTATTTGCAGTAGCCAAGCAGGCCCAGGCTGAGCACAGCAGAAGCGGTCAAAAACAGCTTTGACCGCTTCTTGTTTTCCAGGTTTTTTTCGATCAAGCGCCCGAAGATGTAGCCCTGCAGAATGCTCAGCAGCATGAATACGCAGAACCTTGGCTCTCCCCAGGCGTAAAACAGGAGGCTCGCCGCAAACAGCACCGCGTTCTTTGCCCTGCGCGGCGCGAGAAAATACGCTGCCAGCACAATGGGCAGAAAATAGTACAAAAACGAAATGCTGGAAAAGAGCATGGGAGCCTCCTGTAAGTTTACATAAAATTAAGCGCTGATTGCTTCGTCATAGACAACGCTGAAGCTGCTGTCCGCCGCGAGAAGCTTGTCGCGGAAGGTGTTGACCAGATCCTCATTGCCATAGACCGAGACGATCAGGCTGCCGCTGGTCGCGATGACCATCTTGTCCGGGAAGCCGCACATCCAGTGCTTGCCCGAGATGGCTGTGTGGATATCCTCCACGATGGCAGAGACATCATCGGCGCTTGCCGCGTGGAACGCGCCGCAGGTAAACGTGTTGCTGTTCATCATGTGCATGAGCGAGGCCGCGCCGTCGAGCTTGGCGACATCGTCTGCCGGGAAGGTCAGAAGATACGAAACGGTTTCAGCGTTCGAGATGTCTACCGTGCCTGCCGCATCGTCGACATTGTTGTCATAGTCGCCGCCGGCCGCCGGGAATTTTTCATCGTCCGTGTAGCCCGACCAGATCTTGTTGAGAAGATCCAGCGCCGCCTTCGCGCTGTCTGCGTTTTCTACGCCGCCTTCTGCCGCCGGTGCGTTTTCCTCGGAGGGCTCGCCTACGCCAAATTCATCGTCGAGCATGCCGTCATCCGGCATGGCTGCATTTTCATCGTCTGCGGGCTTTTCCGCGGGTGCTTCGGGCTCTTCAGCGGGTGCTTCCGGCTCGGTGGGCATCTGCTCAGAGGTCGATGGCTTTTCTGCACCGATGGTATCGTCTGTTTTTTTGCTTGCGCAGGCGGCAAAACTAAAGACGCACGCCAGCGCGAGAAGCATTGCAAGTAATTTTTTCATGATTGGATTCTCCTTTGGGTTTCTAAAAGTAGTTGCTTTCTTTCTCTATTTCGGATTTCTTTAAGGATTGCTGACGATGCCGATGAACAGCGGCAGACCGTCCTGCGCGGTAATGGCAAAGACGAACGGGCGGTCGAGCGTAAAGTCGATTTCGTCATCCGGGGGCATTGCCGCGCCGGCCTCCATCATCACGGTATAAGCCGCGGCCGTCACGCCCTCTTCGTCGACTGTCACGCGCGC
>CAKUCT010000035.1 GCA_934643765.1 uncultured Oscillospiraceae bacterium | reverse complement strand
AGAGATTCCATCCGCTGCTCGTTCTGCGGCAAGCGGCAGGAACAGGTCAACCGGATTATTGCCGGCCCGAATGTTTATATCTGCAACGAGTGCATTGATCTGTGCTCAAGCATCCTGCGCGATGAAATGAAAAACGGAGAGACACAGGACTTGGAGCTCCCGGATACCCTCCCGACCCCGCAGGAAATCAAAACGTATATGGACCGTTATATCATCGGCCAGGACGAGGCGAAGGTCGCGCTGTCCGTGGCGGTGTATAATCACTATAAACGCATCTATTTTGCGCAGGAGACCGACGTGGAGCTTCAGAAGAGCAACATTCTGATGATCGGCCCCACAGGCTCCGGCAAGACGCTGTTTGCCCAGACACTTGCGAAAATTCTGAACGTTCCGTTTGCCATCGCCGATGCCACGACGCTGACCGAGGCCGGCTATGTGGGCGAGGACGTGGAAAACATTCTGCTGCGGCTTTTGCAGGCGGCGGACTTTGATGTGGAGCTGGCCGAGCGCGGCATCATCTACATCGACGAGATGGATAAGATCGCAAGAAAGTCTGAAAATACATCCATTACCCGCGACGTCTCCGGTGAGGGTGTGCAGCAGGCGCTGCTGAAAATCCTGGAGGGCACGGTCGCAAATGTCCCGCCGCAGGGCGGGCGCAAGCATCCGCAGCAGGAGTTCATCCAGATCGATACGACGAACATTCTGTTTATCTGCGGCGGCGCGTTCGATGGCTTGGACAAGATCATCGAGCACCGGACGGATAAATCCTCGCTCGGCTTCGGCAGCGAGCTGCAGAGCAAGAACAAGCGCGATGTGGGCAAGCTCTTTGAGCTGGTTCAGCCGCATGATCTTCTGAAGTTCGGCATCATTCCGGAGCTGGTCGGACGGCTTCCGGTCATTACGTCTCTGCAGAGCCTCAAGAAAGAGGATCTGGTGCGGATTCTGACGGAGCCGAAGAACGCGCTCTGCAAGCAGTACCACAAGCTTCTGGAGTACGATCAGGTGACGCTGAGCTTTGAGCAGGGGGCCCTGGAGGCGATTGCCGAGAAGGCCATCGAGCGCCAGATCGGCGCGCGCGGCCTGCGCGCAATCATGGAATCTGTGATGACGGACATCATGTACAAGATTCCCTCTGACCCCACCATCCAGAGCGTTCTGATTACGGAAGACTGCGTCAGAAACGGCGCCGAGCCGCAGGTGACGCGCGATGCGAACCATCCGCGCCAGCCGATCAAGAATGCGGGAATGACGCTATAGCCTTATCAAAAAAGCTGCCGCTTTTTTGATAGAAGGGCTGCGCCTCGCTGCATGCATAAATTTTGCGCGCAGCGCAAAATTTCCACACTGGCGAGGCGAGAAGTATTTTTCCGGTCGGCGGAGCCGCCGGATAAAATATATTTTAATTTATTTTGTGCCTGCGGGCACAAAACGCTGCGAGACTTTTTTATAAACATTGCCGTCTTTGGGCGGCCAGGAGCGAGGTTAGCAGCTCGCCGGAAGGGGGATGCGGTTCGCTTCCCCCTTTTGTGCCATACAGACGACGCACACGCCGCTGTACGGTGTGAGAAATTCTCTCCATGGAAAGGAGACGATACTATGAGTGAATACAGACCCCTTACCTGCCTGCCCGTGCTGGCGCTGCGGGGGCTGGTGGTATTTCCGGGTGTGGTGACGCATTTTGATGTGGGCCGCGTCAAATCTGCCAAGGCCGTGGAAGAGGCCATGCGGGGCGACCAGCGCATTTTCCTGGTCGCGCAGAAGGATCTGAGCGACGACGACCCCAAGCGGAAAGATCTGTTCGCAATCGGCACGGTTGCCGTCATCAAGCAGATTCTGCGCATGCCCGGGGACAATATGCGCATTCTGGTCGAGGGCAAATACCGCGCGGAGCTGGTTGACTGCATCCAGTCTGAACCGTATCTTTTCGCGCGGGTTGAGGAACTGGACGAGCCCTCTTATAATCAAGCGCTTCCGCGCGTGCAGGCCTTGGTGCGCCAGGCGCACGGACTGTATGAGCAGTTCGTGGAGCTGGCGGCCAAGAATATGCAGGATGGGCTCTTGCAGGTGCTCTCGTCGGACGACGCGGGCTTTGTGGCGGATTTCATCGGCCAGAACAGCTCCATCGCCTATCAGGACAAGCAGAAGATTCTCGAACAGGTGCACCCTGTCAAGCGCCTGGAGCTGACGGTGAAGCTGCTTGCAAAGGAGCTTGAAATTCTGCAGCTGGAAAATGAAATTTCCGAGAAGGTTCAGCAGAACGTCAACAAGGGCCAGCGGGACTATTATCTGCGCGAGCAGATGCATGTCATCCGCGAGGAGCTTGGAGAAGAGGACGACGAGACCGACAGCGAGGGCTATCAGGAAAAAATCCGCGCGCTGAAGCTTCCGGAAGAGACGGAGACAAAACTTCTGAAGGAAGCAAAGCGTCTTGCCAAGCAGCAGCAGAACTCGGCGGAGGCCGCCGTGATCCGGAACTATCTGGATCTGGTTCTGGAGCTGCCGTGGAACAAGCGGACAAAAGAGCGGCTGGATGTGAAGGCGGCGGAAAAGATTCTCGATGAGGACCACTTCGGCCTGGAACAGGTCAAAAAGCGGATTCTGGAGACGCTGGCCGTCCGGCAGCTTGCACCGGAGCTTCCGGGGCAGATTCTCTGCCTGGTCGGCCCTCCCGGCGTGGGCAAGACGTCCATCGCCATCTCCATCGCGCGGGCGCTGAACCGCAAGCTGGCGCGCATTTCTCTTGGCGGCGTACACGACGAGGCCGAAATCCGCGGCCACCGCAAAACCTATATCGGAGCCATGCCCGGCCGGATTATGACCGGCATCTCGCAGGCCAAGAGCAAGAATGCGCTGCTGCTGCTCGATGAAATTGACAAGCTCGGAAACGATTATAAGGGCGACCCCGCGTCGGCCCTTCTGGAGGTTCTGGATTCGGCGCAGAATTCGACCTTCCGCGACCACTATATCGAAGTTCCGTTTGATTTGAGCGAGTGCATGTTCATCACAACGGCAAACACGCTGGATACCATTCCAAGAGCGTTGCTCGACCGCATGGAGGTCATTGAACTGGGCTCTTATACGGATGAAGAAAAGCTGCAGATTGCAAAGCGGCACCTGCTTCCCAAGCAGCTTGCCAAGCACGGCATCGCAAAGTCGCGCGTCCGGCTGACGGACGACGCCATCCGCGAGGTCATTGCCTGCTATACGCGCGAGTCCGGCGTGCGCACGCTCGAGCGCGAGCTGGCGGCGATCTGCCGCAAGTGCGCGATGCGCTTTGTGGAGGACGATGCGCCGAAGCGCGTGATGGTTACGGGCGCAAATCTGGATAAGTTCCTGGGCCCGCGCAAGTTCCTGCCCGATGAGATGCCGCAGAGCGACCAGGTCGGCCTGGTGACGGGCCTTGCCTGGACAAGCGTCGGCGGAACGACGCTGGAGGTTGAGGCCAATGTCGTGAGCGGCACGGGAAAGCTGGAGTTGACCGGCAACCTTGGAAACGTGATGAAAGAGTCCGTCTTTGCGGCCATGAGCTATATCCGCTCGCGCGCAAGCGAGCTGGGACTCGAGCCTGATTTTTATAAGACGAAGGACATCCATGTCCACTTCCCGGAGGGCGCCGTGCCGAAGGACGGGCCGTCTGCCGGCATTACCATCTGCACAGCCATTGTCTCGGCGCTGACGGGCCGCGCGGTGCGGCGCGACATTGCGATGACGGGTGAAATTTCCATCCGCGGCAGAGTGCTTGCCATCGGCGGGCTGAAAGAAAAGACGATGGCCGCCCTGCGCCACGGCGTGAAGACAGTCATCATCCCGGCGGCTAACGAAAAGGATCTGGAGGAGATCGACCAGACCGTGCGCGCCAGCCTCAACTTCATCACCGTCAGCCATGTGGACAGCGTGCTCTCGGCGGCTCTGGATTTCGCGCCGGCAAAGCAGACGCCGCAGGCGGCGGTTTCCGCACCAGCAATGCCGCTTCCCGCGCCCAAGACGCGCCGCAAGCCGGGCCTTCGGCAGTAAGGAGGACGTATGAATCTTCATAACGCGGAGTTTATCCGCTCGGTGACATCGGTCGCCGACTGCCCGAAAGACGGCCTGGTGCAGATTGCGTTTGCGGGGAAGTCCAATGTCGGAAAGTCGTCCGTGATCAACAAGCTTCTGCTGCGCAAAAACTTTGCCAGAGTCGGTCAGGCCCCCGGCAAGACAACGCACATCAACTTTTTCTGCATCGACAAGAAGCTGTATCTGGTGGACCTACCGGGCTACGGCTACGCCAAGGTCTCCGCGCAGGAAAAAGAGCGCTGGGGAAAGCTGATGGAGGCGTATTTCCGGGCCGAAGGGACGCTCGATTACGGCGTGATGATTGTAGACGCCCGGCACAAGCCGACGGCCAATGACGTGACGATGGCGGACTTTTTCCTGCAGTCCGGAAAGCCGTTTATTGTGGTTGCAAACAAGCTCGACAAGCTCAAAAAAAGCGAAATTGAGCCGAACCTTGCCTGCATCCGCCAGACGCTGAGCCTGCCGGATGAGGTCGCGGTCATCCCGTTTTCTGCCGAGAAGGGCGACGGACGCGATCAGCTTTTGTCCTTTGTCCTCAAAGCAGCCGGAGAACTGAACTAAATTTCGGAAAAACGCGGCAATGCCGCGTTTTTCTTGCGCTGTAGGGCAAATTGTGTTATGATGTTTAAAGTTTTAGACGCCTTGGAGGAATTTTATGGATGCATTTCGCGCGTGGCTGAGCCAGCTGCAGTTTGACGGCGTGTGGCAGACGGCGCTGCTCGTCTGCGCGTCGCTGCTGTGCATCACCTTTCACGAAACCTGCCACGGCCTGGTTGCCTACCGGCTGGGAGACCCTACGGCAAAGCGCATGGGCCGGCTTAGCCTGAACCCGCTGCGGCACGTGGATATTATGGGCCTTTTGATGATGGCGCTGTTCCGCTTCGGCTGGGCAAAGCCCGTGCCGGTGGATATGCGCAATTTCAAAAATCCGAAAACCGGCATGGCCATCACCGCGCTGGCGGGGCCGGTGTCAAATGTTGTGCTGGCCTATCTCGCGGTGCTGCTTTACAGCGTGGGCGCCTTTTTCTATCAGCGCTCGGGTGGCTGGCTTTTATATGGGCTGCTGGTGTTTTTCATGTATGTGGAGATCATCAGCGCGGGCCTTGCCGTGTTCAACGTCTTTCCCATCCCGCCGCTTGACGGGTCAAAGGTGCTGTTTGCGTTTTTGCCGGACAGGACTTATGAAAAGCTGATGCGCTATGAAAGATATGGGATGACGCTGCTGATGGTGCTGCTTGTGACGGGCGCCATCGATACGCCGCTCGGCGCGATGCGCCTGTGGCTTCTCCGGGGGCTGGAGGCGTGCGGCACATGGCCGTATGATCTGCTCGCGGCGATTTTGAACTAGGAGTTTTGCATGGAACAACCGCAATACCATCTGCAGAGCGTGGTGCATGCCAAGGAGCAGACGTTGGAAGATTTCGACGGGCCGCTGGATGTCATCCTGCTTCTGCTGAGCAAAAATAAAATAGAGATCCAGGATATCAGTATCTCGTCCATTCTGGAGCAGTATCTGGCCTGGCTCGACGAGCGCAAGCGCATGGATATGGAGGTTGCAAGCGAGTTCATTGCCATGGCCTCGCACCTGATGTATATCAAAACACGCATGCTTCTGTCTGAGGCGGAGAAGGCCGAAGCTGAGTCCGAGATGGAAATCCTGATTGAGTCGCTGCGCCAGCGGCAGCGGAAGGACGCGTATGAGCAGATCAAAAAAGCCTGCGACGCGCTTTCGCTTCGCAATGAAATTGGCCTTGGCATGTTTCCAAAGACGCCGGAGCCCCTGCGACGCGACCAGACCTACCGCTATGAGCACGACAAGCAGGATTTGCTCGATGCGCTGGCCGCGGTGCAGGACCGCTTGCAGCGCAAGCTTCCGCCGCCGGTGGCGAACTTTGCGGGCATCGTCGGCGCGGAGCCCTATCCGGTTGCAAAGAAGGCAGCGGAGGTGCTGCGCAGGCTCATCGGACACGGTGTGATGAAGTTTTTGTCCCTTTTCAAGGGAAGCCGCAGCCGGTCGGAGATTGTGGCTACATTTTTGTCGGTGCTGGAGCTCTGCAGGCTGCATTCGGTGCGCATCGAGGATACCGATACGGAGCAGGAGATCGCCTTTGTGCAGAAACCGGATGAAAAAGATCTGGTCTGGGAGGACGGAGCCTGACAAAAGCAGGGGCTTTTTGTCAGAGGTATCAGGAGATTGAGATGGAACAAAATGATTTACAGCGGGCGCTGATGGCCATTTTATTTGCGGCCGGGGAACCTGTGGCGGTGTCGAGACTCTCTGAAAGCCTCGGCGTGGACACGGCGCAGATTCATGAGGAGCTCAAGTACCTCATGGACCAGCTTGCGTATAACCGCAGCGGCATCCGCATTGTGCGTCTGGAGGACGCGTACCAGATGTGCTCGGCGTCTGAGCAGGCCGAGGCCGTGACCCGGACGCTGGAGACCAGAAAGCCGCCGAAGCTTTCTTCTTCGCAGCTTGAGACGCTCAGCGTCATCGCCTATTATCAGCCGGCTACAAAGGCGTATGTCGAGCAGATTCGCGGCGTGGACAGCGGGTACTCCATCAGCGCGCTGCTTACCAAAAAGCTCATCCGTGAGGCAGGACGGCTGAATGTGCCGGGAAGGCCGTTTCAATATGAGACGACACCGGATTTTCTGCGCGTGTTCGGCCTGCAGTCGCTTGCCGACCTGCCGCAGATTGAAAAGGTGGAGCTGAGCACGAACCAGGCCCAGCTGGAGCTTTCTCTGGATCAGACGCAGCAGACGCCGGAGCAGAAGGAGACGGCGCAATGAGCGGCTGGCTGATTGCCGCGATCATCGTGGGCGTGTTTGTGCTGATTGGCATGATTCCTGTCGGTGTGGACGCGCAGTACCTGGATGACGAGGCAAAGGTACTTTTGAAAATCGGGCCTGTGCGTGTGCAGGTTTTGCCCGCGAAGCCAAAAAAACAGCGCGCCCGAAAGCCAAAAAGGAAAGCGGCCGGGAAAGCTGCAGAGAAAACCGCGCAAGCTGCGCAGAAGGAAGCTTCGCAGCCCGCGGCCAAGAAAAAATTTGCAATGCCGAAGCTGTCGCTTTCGGATATTCTGGCGCTTGTGGACCTGGCGTGTGATACACTTGGCGATCTGCGGCGGAAAATCCGCGTGGAAGAGCTGATGCTGCATGTGACGCTGGACGGGAGCGACCCCGCCAAGGCGGCTGTGCTGTACGGCAGAAGCTGGGCCGTGCTCGGCGCGATGACGCCGCAGCTGGAGCGGCTGTTTGTGATAAAAAAGCGTGACATTCAGCCGGTTCTCGATTATAATGAGAAGGAAATGAAGGTGCAGGCCCGGCTGGTTCTCACCATTACCATCGGACGAACGCTGGCGCTTGGTCTGCGGGCCGGCGCGCGGTTCTTGAAACTGTGGATCGAAAAGAAAAAGGCGGTGCAAACGAATGAATCATCCTCTGTCTGAAATGATGCTCTCTTCCATGGGGAAGATCCGTGACATGGTCGATGTCAACACGGTCATCGGCGATCCGATTACCACGCCGGACGGCGTGACCATCATTCCCGTCACCAAGGTTTCCATTGGCTACGGCGCGGGCGGCAGCGATTTTGCAACGAAAAATTACCCGGCCAACCGCGATAACGCCTTCGGCGGCGGCGCGGGTGCGGGCGTCAATATTACGCCGGTCGCGTTTTTGATCGTTCGCGGGGAGTCTGTGCGGATGCTGCCGGTGGCAGAGCCCGCATCCACCTCGATGGACCGGCTCATTGAGCAGCTGCCGGATCTCATTGACAAGGCAGAAAGCCTTCTCAAGCAGAAGCGTCTGGCAAAAGAGGAAGGAATTGAGTAAGCACCCTTCCGCATGAAAATCATCCCGCGGGGAACGATAGCTCCGGGTGATGATGGATGAAGCAACAAAAAATCCGGATGGCAGCGGCTGCGGCTGCTGCCATTGTTTTATGCGCAAGTCTTTCGGGTGCGGCCTGCGCCGCGCAGGCGCCGGGCTGCTCGGCGCGCAGCGCCATTCTGGTCGACGCGCAGACCGGGCGCGTGCTGTATGAGAAAAACGCGGACGAGCGAAGCCTTATTGCCAGCACGACAAAAATTATGACGGGGCTGCTTGTATGCGAGGAGGAAAATCTGGACCGGGAAGTAACGGTACCGGCGGAGGCCGCCGGGGTGGAAGGGTCCAGCATGTATCTCAAGGCGAAAGAGCACGTCACGCTGCGCGATCTTCTTTACGGGATGATGCTGCATTCCGGAAACGACGCGGCTGTGGCGTTGGCGATTGTGACGCACGGGAGCGTGGAAGCCTTCGCCGCGCGGATGAACGAGCGGGCGCAGACGCTTGGCCTTCATGACACGCATTTTATGAACCCGAACGGGCTGGATGAAGAAAACCACTACTCCACGGCAAGAGACCTCGCAAGGCTCGCCTGCGCGGCAATGGAGAACGAGCAGTTCCGGTCGGTGGTGTCCGGCAAAAGCGCCATGGCGGCGGGCAGAAGTCTGACAAACCATAATAAGCTTCTGTGGCGCGTGGAAGGCGCCGACGGCGTCAAGACCGGCTACACGAAAAAGGCAGGGCGGATTTTGGTCGGCAGCGCCTGCCGCGATGGGCGCAGGCTTATCTGCGTGACCATCCGGGACGCGGACGACTGGCGCGACCAGCAGGCGCTTTTGGAGTACGGCTTTTCCGCGTTCCGGTGCGAGACGGTGCTCTCGGAAGGGGAAATTGTCGGAAGCGTGCCGGTCATAGGAAGCAAGACGCGGCGCGTTTCGCTTCTGGCGGGGCAGACGGTGACGTGCTGTCTGGCAGAAGGGCAGACGGTGCAGACCGTCCTGCACGCGCCGCAGTTTGTCTACGCGCCGGTGCTGCCGGGGCAGGCGGGCTGGATTGCGGTGCTGGTGGACGGGGTATGCGTCAGGACAATTCCGGCACTGATCGCGCAGACGGCGGAGGAAGACAGGCCCGCGCGCGGGTTCTGGAAACGGATATTTGGAGGATAGGATGGAACAGCGGCTGCAGAAAATACTATCAAACCACGGTGTGGCGTCCCGGCGCAAGGCCGAGCAGATGATTTTAGAGCGCCGCGTGCGCGTCAACGGCAACACCGCGAGCCTTGGCGACACGGCGGATGAGGATGAGGATATCATCGAGGTAGACGGAGTGCGGCTGAAAAAGCAGCCGGAGCGCGTGGTTCTGATGCTCAACAAGCCGCGGGGCTATGTGTGTACGCTCGCAGACGAAAAGGGCCGGAAGGACGTGGCGCAGCTGGTCTCAGACTGCGGCGCGCGGGTCTATCCGGTCGGGCGGCTGGATCTCAACTCCGAGGGACTGCTGCTGCTGACCAATGACGGCGCGCTTGCAAACAGGCTGATGCACCCGAAAAAAGAGGTGGACAAGGTCTACCTCGTCTGGCTCAGCCATTACATACCGGGCTGCGAGGCGTCTATCGCGAGCCCGATCGAAATTGACGGACGGATGACAAGCCCGGCCGGGGTGCAGCTGGTGAAGGCCGAGGGGCAGACGGCACTTCTGCGTGTGACGATTCACGAGGGACGAAACCGCCAGATCAGAAGGCTCTGCGAGCGAGCGAACGTCACCGTGACGCGCCTGCGCCGGATTGCGGAGGGGCCGGTTTCACTCGGCGATCTTCCGAGCGGGCACTGGCGGCCTCTGGAACCGCAGGAGCTCGAGGCGCTGCTGCGGCTGTGAGATCTTCACGGTACCACGCCGGAGACTGTCTTCCAAGCACGGCAAAATTTGCATAAAGCCAGAAAGCCGCTTGCAAAATAACGAAAAACCTTGTATCATAATACAAGGTTTTTTCTATACATTGGACGAATGGAGACAGAACCATGAATGATATTTTAATGCAGATCCGCAGCGACCTGCCGTCGTTTTCCAAGGGGCAGAAGCGGATTGCCAATTATATTCTCGAATCGTATGATAAGGCCGCCTTTATGACGGCAAGCCGGCTCGGCAAGATGGTTGAGGTGTCGGAGTCGACGGTGGTGCGCTTTGCCGTTGAGCTCGGCTTTGACGGGTATCCCAGCATGCAAAAGACGCTGCAGGAGCTGGTGCGCAACAAGCTGACGAGTGTGCAGCGTATCGAGGTGACGAACGACCGCCTGGGCAACCAGGACATCGTCTCGACTGTGCTGCAGGGCGATATTGACTCGGTCCGTCTGACGAGCGAGGCGCTCAGCCGCGCGGAGATGGCCGCGAGTGTGGACGCAATTTTGAAGGCGCGGACAATTTACATTGTCGGCGTTCGTTCGTCTGCGTCGCTGGCGGCGTTTATGAATTTTTACCTTCGCAACATGTTTGACAATGTGCGCCTGGTGAGCTCAACCTCTACCAGCGAAATGTTTGAGCAGCTGCTGCGCGTCGGGCCGGAGGATGTGGTCATCGGCTTCAGTCTGCCGCGCTACTCCAGCCGGACGGTTAAGGTCATGCAGTACGCGCACGACACGGGCGCGACGTGCATCGCCGTGACGGACAAGCCGGACGCACCGGCAGGGAAAGTGGCCGATCACGTGCTGGTGGCCAAGAGCAACATGGTCTCGGTGGTCGACTCGCTGGTCGCGCCGATGAGCGTGATCAACGCGCTGATTGTAAGCCTGGCCCAGGAGCAGCAGTCGCAGATGGCAAAGACCTATGAGGATCTGGAGACGCTCTGGGATGAGTACGATGTCTATGAACGCGTCGAATAATATCGTCGTTATCGGCGCAGGCGCGGCTGGTATGATGGCCACCGGAACGGCGGCGTCCTGCGGCGCGCATGTGACGCTTCTCGAGCCGAACGAAAAGCTTGGAAAAAAGCTGTTCATCACCGGCAAGGGCCGGTGCAACGTCACCAACAACTGCCCGGCAGAAGCGGTGCTTCAGAACGTGACGGTCAATTCGCGCTTTTTGTACAGCGCCCTGGCCAGTTTTTCGCCCCAGGATGCGATGGCGTTTTTTGAGCGGTACGGCTGCATGCTCAAGACCGAGCGCGGCAACCGCGTCTTTCCCGTGACCGATCAGGCCGGGAGCGTCATTGACGCGCTGCGGCGGTTTTTGAAGGAAACGGGCGTAAAAATCGTCTGGCAGCGGGCGCTGGAGATCGAAACGGCAGACGGCCATGTGACCGGCGTCCGGATGCAGACGGGAACCATCCCGGCAGACCGCGTGATTCTGGCAACCGGCGGCTGCTCGTATCCCGCCACCGGCTCGACCGGAGACGGCTATCGGATGGCATCGGCGCTCGGGCACACGATCATTGAGCCGCGGGGCTCTCTGGTGCCGCTGGTGGAAAAGGGGCACACATGCGCGTCCATGCAGGGCCTGGCGCTGAAAAACGTGCAGGTGCGGCTTCTGGACGCGAAGGGTAAGTGCGTCTTTGAAGAGTTCGGAGAAATGCTCTTTACGCATTTTGGCCTCTCGGGGCCGGTGATCCTCTCGGCCAGCTGCCATATGCAGCGCGGAAAAGAGGGCTACTGCGTGGACATTGACCTCAAACCGGCGCTCGATGAAAAGACGCTGGACGCAAGGCTCCTGCGCGATTTTGCGGAGTTCCAGAACAAGGATCTTGCAAACGCGCTTGTGAAGCTTCTGCCGCACTCGATGATTCCGGCCGTGATTCACAAGGCGGGTCTTGCGCCGCAGCAGAAGGTGAACGAGCTGACAAAGCAGGCGCGGCGCGCGCTTCTGGAGACCATCAAGCGCTTCCGGATTGGAATTGCGTCCTGCGCGCCGGTGGAGCAGGCGATTGTCACCTCCGGCGGCGTGAAGGTCTCTGAGGTGAACCCGAAGACGATGGAATCCAAGCTTGTCCGGGGCTTGTATTTTGCCGGAGAGATTCTGGACGTGGACGCCTATACGGGCGGATTTAATTTACAGATTGCGTGGGCGACCGGCCATCTGGCAGGTATGGCTTCGGCGCAGGAGGAATAGAAATGGGAAAGTTTGTTTCCATCGCCATTGACGGCCCGTCCGGGGCCGGAAAGAGCACGATGGCAAAGCGCGTAGCGCGCGAGCTGGGGTATCTGTATGTGGATACCGGGGCGATCTACCGGACGGTCGGCTACCATATGTGGCTGATGGGCATCGGCCCGAAGGACGCCGACGGCATCCGGCGCTGTCTGGACGATGTGAACATCGAAATCCGGCACGAGGAAGACGGCGTGCAGCACATGATTCTCAACGGGCAGGATGT
>CAKUCT010000034.1 GCA_934643765.1 uncultured Oscillospiraceae bacterium | reverse complement strand
GAGCTCGACCGCGTGCTTGGCGGCGGCGGGGTGAAGGGCTCGCTCGTTCTGGTCGGCGGCGCGCCTGGCATCGGCAAGTCGACGCTGCTGCTGCAGATCTGCTCGTATCTTGGAAAGACGCAGAAGATTCTCTATGTCTCCGGCGAGGAGTCGGAGCACCAGATTAAAATGCGCGCCGACCGGCTGAAGGTCGAAAGCGACAATCTGTATGTTCTCTCGGAGACCGATCTTGACGCGATCTTTGAGGCGTTTGACGAGGTGCAGCCCGATATTCTGATCGCAGACTCCATCCAGACGCTTTTTTCTCCGGACAATACCTCCGCGCCCGGCTCCATTTCCCAGGTAAAGGACTGCACGATGCGGCTGATGCATCTGGCCAAGAGCACCGGCGCAAGCGTATTTGTTGTCGGCCATGTCAACAAAGAGGGCGCCATTGCGGGGCCAAAGGTTCTTGAGCACATGGTCGACTGCGTGCTCTACTTTGAGGGCGAGCAGGCGATGGGGTACCGGATTTTGCGCGCGGCGAAGAACCGCTTCGGCTCAACAAATGAAATCGGCGTCTTTGAGATGGACGAGGACGGACTGCGCGAGGTGCCGAATCCCTCTGAAATGCTTCTTTCCGGGCGGCCATTAAACGCGCCGGGCACGTGTGTGGCCTGCGCGATGGAGGGGACGAGGCCGGTTCTGGCCGAGGTTCAGGTGCTGGTCAGCAGGACGAGCTTCAATGTGCCGCGCCGGACAAGCAACGGCTTTGACTTTAACCGCGCAAACCTTCTGCTGGCCGTCACAGAAAAGCGCGGCGGGCAGAATATTTCGATGTGCGACGCGTATGTGAACGTCATCGGCGGACTTTATCTGGATGAGCCCGCAGCCGATCTGGCGCTCGTTCTGGCCGTGGCCTCCAGCCACCGCGACAAGCCGATTGACGCCAAGACGCTTGCCATCGGAGAAGTCGGTCTGACGGGCGAGGTTCGCTCCGTGACCGCGCTGCAGCAGCGGCTCAGTGAGGCCGCGCGCCTTGGCTTTACGCGCTGCATTGTGCCGCGGCACTCGACCGCGCAGCTGCAGGTGCCGGAGGGGCTGGAGCTTGTGCGGGTGCGCAATATCCGCGAAGCGATTGAAATGACACTTTAGAACCAGAACAGGGGAGAGATCAGAATGGAAGCGCGAAAATTACTAGAGGCGCTGCATGTGGCGGAAAAACTCAAGGACGAGACACGCCACTGCACCACGACGAAAGGCGCGCCGGAATCGGTCGCCAGCCACAGTTGGCGCATGGCGCTGATGGCATATTGGATGACAGACGAGTTTCGTGAACTGGATATGGACAAGGTCATCCGGATGTGTCTGATTCACGATCTGGGCGAGTGCTTCACGGGTGACATTCCGACATTTCAGAAGACGCAGGCCGACGAGGACCGGGAGGCAAAGCTTCTGGACGATTGGGTCAGCAGTCTGCCGGAGCCATACTGCACGCAGATGAAAGCGCTTTACGCGGAGATGGACGCGCTGCAGACGCCCGAGGCGCGGCTTTATAAGTCGCTTGACAAGCTGGAAGCCATCATTCAGCACAATGAATCTCCGATTTCAACCTGGGAGCCGCACGAGTATGATCTGAACCGGAGGTATGCGACCGACATTGTCCAGTTTTCAAGCTATCTCAAGGGCCTGCGGGCGGAAATTTTGAAGGACACCGAAGAAAAAATCGCGGCAGGGAAATAACCCTGCCGTTTCTTTTGTGTATAAGTTTACGATTGTAAACTTATTTTGAAAATCAGTTGACAAACGTAGACTTATATGCTAGTCTTAGGTTGACAAGAGTAAACTCAAAACCGCCGTGCAGATTCAGACGCGGCGCGGCAGGAACCAAAGGAAGGAGACTTCGCGTTGGAACAAAAGCTCAATTCCAGCGAATGGCGAATTTTACAGGCGCTCTGGGGCCACGCACCGCAGACGCTGATGCAGTTGATTGCAAATCTGCAGCGCGCAACCGGCTGGTCCGACAGCACAATCAAAACGCTCGTCGCACGCATGACCGAAAAGCAGGTTCTGCGGTATGAGGGCGAACGTCCGCGGCTCTATTATCCCAATATCCGCAAGGAAGACGCGGCTTTTTCAGAAACCCAGCAGCTGTTATCCAAAGCCTTCCA
This sequence comes from uncultured Oscillospiraceae bacterium, assembly GCA_934643765.1. GTDB lineage: Bacteria > Bacillota > Clostridia > Oscillospirales > Oscillospiraceae > CAG-170. The sequence goes on along the minus strand of CAKUCT010000034.1, from coordinate 10,138 downwards.
CGGAAACTTCGGCCTTTTGATGAGCAATTTCATTGACCAGGCCGATCTGACGCATGAGGACATTGAAGAGCTCTACGATATGCTGCGCCAGGCGGAGGAACGCTTATGATGCAGACTGCGATGGAGGTTCTGATTTCCTCTTCTGTGCTGATTCTGGCGCTGGCGGCGCTGCGCGTCGTTCTGCGCGGAAAAATCAGCGCGCGGCTGCAGTATGGGCTCTGGCTTCTTGTGGCGCTGCGGCTGCTGGTTCCGGTTTCGATGGTGCAGAGCCAGGCAAGTGTTCTGAATTTTGTGCCGGAACGCGCGCTGGAAGCGCCCACGGCCACGGCGCAGCTGTGGGATGCCGAGGCAATTCTGCAAAGACAGGCGCAGGCGCCTGCGGCGGCAGAGACAGTAAAGCCCGATGCGCAGGAACCGACCGCACAGACCGCAGCGCAAAGTGCGCCTGCGCGGCAGAGGCTTTCTTTGCAGCAGATTCTGATTCTTGTCTGGGGCGCCGGTGCAGCGCTGACGCTCGGCTGGATTCTGATGCAGAATCTTCGCATGCGGCGCAGCCTGGTGCGGCAGCGCAAAGCGCTGGACATTCCTGACGCGCCGGTTCCGGTGTATCTTGTCCAGAGCCTTACGTCCTCGTGTCTGTTCGGCCTGTTCCATCCGGCCGTTTATCTGACGCCTGCCGCGTTGGATGCGGACGGCGCGCCGAATCCATGGATTTTGCGGCATGAGTTGACGCATTTTAAACGGTGCGACCATATCTGGTGCGCGGTGCGGCTTTTGTGTCTGGCAGTATATTGGTTCGACCCGTTTGTGTGGCTTGCGGCGCGGCTGTCCAAGCTGGATTGCGAGCTTGCCTGCGACGAGGCGGTGCTGAAAAATCTTGACGATCACGCACGCATCGCCTACGGCAGAACGCTTCTGGCCGGCATTGCCGGAAGAGGCAGCGCAAAGCAGATGCTCTCCTGCGCGACGATGATGGGCGCGTCCCGGCGGGCGCTGCGCGCCAGAATCTCCCTGATTGCCAAAAAGCCCAGGATGACGGCGCTCACACTCGCTTTGGTGCTGGCCATCAGCGCGCTTCTCGCGGCCTGCACGTTTACCAATCGCCGCGCGGCGCAAGAAGCGTCTGTGGATCTGCCGGACCTGGTTCAGATCGACGGCACACTCTATCAGCTGACGCAGGATCAGGTTCCGGCGGCCGATGCGGCGCGTGTTGCAGAGACCGGCAGCATTAAAAGTTATGTCAACTATTCGCAGACGCCGAAAAAGGACGATCAGGCAAACTTCCCTGCAAAGGGCCGCCCGTATGGCAGAGTCGACGATCAGATGGTTCTGCAAGACAGTCTCGGCCAATGGGTATTTTTGCAGATGAACCTGCCGCCCGATGCGGTGAGCGCCGCGGTGCTGCATGATCTAGCGCCGGATACAGCAGAAATCTGCCAGACAGTGCGCTGCCGCACAGGCACGCTCGTGGCCGCCAGGCGGACAAACGCGGACGGAAGTCTGGACGCGCTGCTGCTCTTGGTGCAGAAAACGGACGGCGAAATCAAGCTCACGCAGATGGAAGAAGGAAGCATAGACGATACGCTGGGCTACGGCGTATTTCAGACGCAGCTTGCCGGGCAGAGCGTCGTTTTCGGCATCGCCGACCGGCGGCTCCTGGAGCGCGAAAGCGGAAATGATGTCTCCTTGAACTTCAACGCCGTGACGGCGCACTTTGCGGGCGGGAGCGTCAGCTCCAGCATGCAGGCCGCACCGGGCGAAGCGTTCTTGATTGCGGCGTATGACATGGGCGAGGTGACCTCCGTTCATCTGTCACTCGGCGATCAGGGTGATGCTGCGGTCTTTACTGACATTCCGGCTCCCGGCGATGGCAGCCAGGCGGCAATGACGCTCGGGGAAAACTGGGCAGATGCCGAGGCAAATGCATCGGACAAGCCGTCTCTGACAGACGCGGAAGTCCAGGCCATCCGGCAGGCGGTCTTCGAAAAGTTCAGCACGGCACAATGGGATTGGGACAACCTCACAGAAGACGAAGCCCGCACATTTGAAGGCGCAGACGCACGCAAAAACGGCATGGTCGGAAATTATCCCAACTACTATGGCGCCTTTGCGGATTACTTTGCCGCGGCAGGCAAAGCCCCGGGAAGCGCACAGAACTGGTACCTTTCGCTTCCGGCGGACAACCTGCTGGAACTGCGCATCGAAGACGGCGGCGAGACGCTGCAGAAGCTCTATTATTCTCTCGGCACCGGCGCGCTCTGCGGCCGACGGCAGGAGCCGCTTCTGCTGGACGATACGCCCGTCGGGCTTGGTGTAGTCACAGACTACGCGGATGAAAATATTCTCGTCTTCCACGGCTATTTCGGCCTGTTTGTCTATGATCTTGCGCAAAGTCAGATGCGGCTTGCGCTGGATCTGTCCGCCGCGACCGGTTCAACGAACATTCAGGGCGGCTATGGAAACGCGGTCAGCGTGTGGAACGATGCAGGCAATGTAAAGGTTATGTTAACCTTCTATGATGACGAGCAGGGCGGCCTTGCGCCGGTATCTTATAATTATGATGCGACAAGCGGCGAGCTGTGCTTCACGACAACCGATTTCCCGGCAGGCGGCATCTCCTCGGAGGGGACACCTGCCCACAAGGTGACGATGGCGGGAGACGGTGTGAAAGATCTTACATATTCAGACGGCACGAAAACGTGGACGCTCTTTGAAGCCTGGAACTTCGGCCATCAGATAGACGCGGCGATCGTTCCTCTGACGATTCCGGAAAAGGCGCCTTCAGAAATCGGAAGCGACGACTTTTTCCAGATGTTCTGGGAGATTGACCAGGACTCCATGCAGGCGTATCTGGACGCGCACCCGGAGGCGCTCTCAAGTGGCTGGGCCGGCATCAATATCAACGAATCTGGTCTCGACCAGGACGGTACCTCCATCCGCACGACAATGGGCGAGCAGGTGCTGGCGATCAACTACCGCGAAAAAACGCTGCTCGTGCGCGTGGAAGGGGAGAAATACCGCGGCGTTCTCGCCGTGGCAAAGGACGCATCCAGGCTCAGCGTTGAAATGTCGCAGGGCCTTGGCAGCTATGGCCAGGTGGTCGGGGAGATTGCCGAAGCAAACGGCGGCATTCTCGCCATGAACTGCAACGGCTTTATCGATCCCGGCGGGCAGGGAAACGGCGGCGAAATGGCGGGCTTTGCGATGAGCGACGGCGTGGCCTACGGCGAGCACTTTCCATACAGTGATGCCTGGCCCTATGTCAGATTCGAGATTCTGACGGACAACACGGTCTGCATCCGCCGGTCAAGCGACGCTGTCCGCGCTGACTGCCGCGACGCAACCGAGTTTAATCCCGCGTTGATTGTCGACGGGGAAGTGCTGCGCAGCGATTACTGGACCGACGAAAACCCGCGCGCGTGCATCGGGCAGTCCGGCCGCGGAGAAATGCTTCTGCTCGTGATTGAAGGGCGCATGCCGGAGGAGGACATTCTTGGCACAAGTGTCAACGAATGCGCCGCCATCCTTTTGCGCCATGGCGCGCAGCAGGCAATGAATGTCGACGGCGGCGCGAGCGCGATTTTGTGGTACGACGGGCAGTATGTCACGCGCTGCTCCAATCACACGCTCACCGGCCGCCCGCTTCCGAATGCCTTTGTCTATCACAAAAGAACCGATTGATCACAAAAAACGAAGGCTGAAGCGATTGCTTCAGCCTTCGTTATGCTTACATCCCTTTATGTTATATCAATATTCGATTTCCTGATTGGCAGGCGTCTCCAGCAGCTCCGGGTTTTCCAGCAGCTTTTTAAGAAGCTTGATGGTCTTGGAATAGTAGTAGCCATCGGCCAGACGCTCGTCGATGGTCAGACCGAGATCCAGCATCTCATGCATCACATACGAGCCATCAGGCTGGAAGACCGGGCGCAGCGATTTTTCGCCGATGATGCAGAAAATGGAGCAGGTGCCCCAGTTGGTCAGATGATGGTATCCGCTGTGCAGTTTGATCGAGCCAAGGTTCGAGATGACGACCGTGCAGTAATAGGGGTCCGTCTCAATGATCGACGCTGGAATCCAGCCGTGGACATCCAGTCTGGTCAGAATCCAGACGATGAACTTACCGAGCCAGCGTGGCATCCGGTTGAAGATGTCCATGAAGTCGGTCGAGGCGTCGGTCTTTGTTTCATCCTTGCAGTCCATGATCTGATGGCGCAGGTCCTCGTGGATGGTGTCCAGCGTGGACGAATCCTTCCCGTGCACAACGGCGAGAGCCTCCGCCGCTTCGTCGGCAAAATGCTTCTTGACGACAAACGACGCCGAAACCTCATTTCTCTGATAGAAGTTCTTGTTGGCGATGAACCGGTTCATCTTCGGCCGCAGCGTGATGGTTTTCATCAGACCCGCGACGATCACATGGAACATGGTGTAGGGGAAGTCCGGTTCCTGCGCGTTTTTCTTCTGCAGGTAGGCGTTCATATTGGTCAGGTCGATGGTCTCAGAAATGTAAGCCTCGTTGTCGCAGCGGTTCGGATAAATGATCGGCGTAATGAAGTGCATGCCGTCGAGATTGCGCAGCAGCACCCCGTCTTTGCGGTCGCCGCGGCGGCGCTTTGTGGTTTTCTCCATATTCTTTTCACACACCTTTTTCATTATCTGACGAAAAACGTCAGTGAACCTCTATAGAATACCAAATATGGTCATAAAATGCAAGTATTCATCCCATATTCCGTATTTTTCTGTGATTGTGCTATTTATACAAAAAATACATGGCATTTTGCATCTTCTTTCGGGAGTTTAACGCTTGACATCAGTAAAGTACGAGATTATAATGGGCACATCAAAAACGAAGGGGGCGCACGAGATGAAGCGTTTTGCAATGAATCAGATGAATCATTCGAATCGTACCGATGCTGCTGCGTGCGCACCGGCTTGTTCTCGTGCTTGCGCTAATACTGCTGACAATGCGATTATCTGCGTGGACGCTGCCATTCTGGCTGTGTCCATTTTTCTTTTCGCGCTTGTTCTTGGCGGCATTCTTGTAGGACTGGTAGGTCTGATTTGGCTTGTACTTGTAGTACGCATTATGAACCAACTGAATAACGCAGAAAGCAGAAATGCAGCGAGATGCCCAAGCGCCATGATGGCAGGATAGAGCATGGAGAACAAGCGGCTTTGCTTTTTGCAGAGCCGCTTTTATTTATGATTTCACGCTGCGCAAGACGCAGCTGAAAAATATTTCGCAAAGAGGTAAGTATGATGAAGAAAATGAAAAAAGTATTCTGCCTGCTCATGGCTGCTATGATGCTGCTGAGCGTGATGGCAGGCTGCTCTTCCAAGGCTGAGACCAGCTCCAACGATTCTCAGGCAAGCGAAAGCACCGCCAACGCAGAAACCACCACCAACGAAACCACCGACGCTTCCGAGTCCACCGACTCCACTGGCGACGCTGCCACCGACGGCGAGATCACAATCGCTTTCATCGGCAACACCACCGGCGACTACGCACAGTACGGTATCCCCGTCCGCAACGCTGTTATGATGTACTTCGATCAGCTGAACGCAGCCGGCGGCATCAACGGCAAGAAGGTCGTTGTCAAGGAATATGACGACAAGGGCGACGGCGTGGAAGCTGTCAACTCCTACAACCTGGCCAAAGAGAACGGCATCACCGCTGTTATCGGCTCCGTTCTGACCGGCGCTACCATTGCTCTGGCTGATGCTACTTACGAAGACAACATGCCGCAGATCACAGCTTCCGCTACCGCGACCGGCGTTACCGTCATGGAAGACACCGGCGAGGTTCGCACCAACGTGTTCCGCGCTTGCTTCATCGATCCGTTCCAGGGCCAGAAGATGGCTGAGTACGCCGTCGACAAGCTGGGTGCAAAGACCGCGGCTGTCTTCTTTGAGACCGGCAGCGACTACTCCGAAGGTCTGAAGAACGCATTCGTTGAAGAAGCTGCCAACCTTGGTCTGGAAGTTGTCGCTACCGAAGCTTTTGCAACCGGCGACAAGGACTTCAAGGCTCAGATGACCAACATTGCAGCAAAGAACCCCGACGTTGTCTTCTGCCCGATCTACTACGGTGAGGCAGGTCTGGCTGTTACGGCTGCCCGTCAGGCAGGCTGCACCTCCACCTTCCTCGGCGGCGACGGCTTCGGCTCCGTCAAGGACTATGCTTCCGCGGAAGATCTGGAAGGCACTGTCTATTGCTCCGGCTACGCTCCTGGCACGGAAGATGTCGCTCAGTTCGAAAAGGACTACTGCGAGACCTACAATGTCGAAGAAGTTCCGAACATGTTTGCGCCTCTGGCTTATGATGCTTCCATGATCATGGCTTATGGCCTGAAGGCTGCAGAGGACGCTGGCCTGGAAGCTGGTACGCCGGAATACATGCAGGCTGTCATCGATGCCATCAAGACCATGGATGGCGTGAAGGGTATCACTGGCTCCTATTCCTTCGACGATGACAATAACCCCATCAAGTCCGTTGCGATCATTGAACTGACCGGCGGCGAAGAGGTCTTCAAGGAGATGTTCTAATCAGCCAAGCTGGTTATCAGACGTTTCTGTAAATTTAGCAATCCACCCGGCACGGTCTTCCTGGAGGGGAGTGCAAGCTCCCCTCCGGCAAGCCGTTTTCCGGACGTCCGATGGGCGCTCTCAGGCGCCTGAAGGCGGCCATCGGATGTCCGAAAAGATGAAAGAAAGGAAAGAAGAAGCAATATGAGTCTGTCTCTGATTGTCTCCCAGCTCTTCAACGGCCTGCAAACGGGCTCGGTGTATGCGCTGGTGGCCCTGGGCTACAGCATGGTCTACGGCATTATCTTACTTTTGAATTTTGCCCACGGCGATATCATCATGGTCGGCGCATATACGGCGTTTTACGCTATGACCGCCTTCCATCTGCATCCCATCTTTTCCGTCGTACTGGCGGTCATTACAAGTACGGTTCTCGGCGTTGTCATTGAAAAAGTCGCATACACACCCCTTCGTTCGGCGCCGCGTCTGTCGCTTCTGATTACAGCCATCGGCATCTCGTTTCTTCTGGAAAACGGCGCGCAGCTGCTATTCGGTGCTGATACAAAGAGCATGAACTCTCTTGTGACCGGCAATGTCTCGTTTGGACCGGTCACGATCAGCAATACGGCAATTCTGACGATCGTTGTGTCGGTCATCGCGATGGTTGCGCTGACGCTGCTCGTTCAGAAGACCAAGCTCGGCAAAGCCATGCGCGCGGTCTCTGAGGATATGGGCGCGGCCCAGCTGATGGGCATCAGCCTGAACAAGACGATTTCCTTCACCTTTGCCGTTGGCTCGGCGCTGGCCGGCATCGGCTCGGTTCTGTATCTTTGCGCCTACTCGCAGGCATCGCCCACCATGGGCTCCATGCTCGGCCTGAAGGCCTTCGTCGCGGCCGTTCTTGGCGGCATCGGCTCGATTCCCGGCGCGATGATCGGCGGCTTTGCCATCGGTCTTCTGGAGGCGCTGGTTGCTGCGGTCGGCCTGTCTGTCTGGAAAGACGGCGTTGTGTTTGCAATCCTGATCGTGGTGCTGCTGGTGAAGCCGTCTGGCATCATGGGCCATCCGGTCACTGAAAAAGTCTGATGGGGGAGGAAGCGCTATGAAAACGAAAACAAAAATCCGCATCCCCATGCCCGTGCGCTACGTTATCAACCTCGCGCTGATCGTTGCGTTCTACTTCCTGCTGATGGGCCTGATTTCCGCCGGTGTCATCACCAACTACTGGACCGGCATTCTGATCACCGTCGGCATCAATATTATTCTGGCAGTTTCCCTGAACATCGCCACCGGTTACCTCGGCCAGCTGCCGCTGGGCCACGCGGGCTTCATGGCAGTCGGCGCTTACGCAGGCGGCATCTTTATGAAGGCGACGCCCGCCGCTGCACTGATTAAGGCAGGCGAGACCGGCGCGCTCGTTCCGTACATTCTGGCCGCGATTGTCATCAGCGCGGTTGTCGCCGGTATCTTCGGCATCATCATCGGCATCCCGGCGCTGCGTCTGCGCGGCGACTATCTGGCCATCATCACGCTGGGCTTCGGCGAGATTATCCGCGTCGTCCTGACGAACATTGACTCCGTGATGGGCTTTGATTTTACTTATGGCGCGGCCGGTCTGAAGCGTATCCCGAAATACTCCAGCGTCACGCTGGTTTTCATCTGCGTCGTTCTGTCCTGCTTCTTCATCCACACGATGATGAAGTCCAAGCACGGCAGAGCCATCCTTTCCATCCGCGATAACGAAATCGCGTCGGAAAGCGTCGGCGTCAACACCACCTATTATAAGACCATGGCCTTCGTGTTCTCGGCCATGCTGGCCGGTGTGGCCGGCTGCCTGTATGCGGGCTATCTTGGTTCTTTGTATCCCTCGACGTTCAAGTTTATGAAGTCCATCGAAATTCTGGTCATGGTCGTCCTTGGCGGTATGGGCTCGATGTTGGGCTCCATCGTCTCGGCAACGGTTTTGACCGTGCTGCCGGAGCTGCTGCGCTCGGTGGCAGACTACCGTATGGTCGCGTATTCGCTGGCACTGGTTATCATGATGATCTTCCGCCCGAAGGGCCTGTTCGGCAGCTATGACTTCTCGATGTCCCGTATTCTGGAGAAGGGTCTCAACGCCATCTTCAGACCGCAGCTGAAATCCGGAAAGGAGGATGCAGACGATGAGCAAGACCATTGATCGCCCCAAGACAAAGCTTGTCCCGGTTCCCGCAACCAATATCATCCCGGAGCGCGACGTCGCGCTGCCTCCGATTCTGGAAGCAAGACACCTTGGCATCGACTTCGGCGGCCTGAGCGCCGTCAGCGACTTCAACTTCGCCATCGGCCGCACGGAGATCGCCGGTCTGATCGGCCCGAACGGCGCGGGCAAGACGACCGTCTTTAACCTGCTGACCAAGGTCTATCAGCCGACGCGCGGCACAATCCTGCTCGACGGCATGGACACGGCAGGGAAGTCCACGATTCAAGTCAACCAGATGGGCATCGCCCGTACCTTCCAGAACATCCGTCTGTTCCGCGACCTTACGGTGCTAGACAACGTGCTGATCGGTCTTCACAATGAGACAAAATACAGCCTCGGCACGGCAATGTTCCGTCTGCCGGCCTACTGGCGCAAAGAGCGCATCGCAAAAGAGCGCGCGCTGGAGCTGCTCAGCATTTTCGACATGCAGGACATGGCAGACCACAAGGCGGGTTCGCTCCCGTATGGCGCGCAGCGCCGTCTGGAGATCGTCCGCGCGCTGGCGACCAATCCGTCTCTGCTGCTGCTCGACGAGCCGGCCGCCGGTATGAACCCGTCGGAGACGAGCGAGCTGATGGAAAACATTGTCCGCATCCGTGATATGTTCGGCATCGCCATCTTGCTGATTGAGCATGACATGAACCTTGTCATGGGCATCTGCGAGGGCATCTGCGTTCTGAACTTCGGCAAAATCATCGCCAAGGGCACGCCGGAAGATATTCAGGCAAATCCGGCTGTTATCGAAGCGTACCTCGGCAAGAAGAAGGAGGGTCAATAATGCTCCTTTCCGTTGAAAATCTGCATGTTTATTACGGCGCGATCCACGCCGTCAAGGATGTCTCCCTGCACGTGCAGGAAGGGGAGATCGTAACGCTGATCGGCGCGAACGGCGCCGGCAAAAGCACGGTTCTGAATACCATTTCCGGCCTTCTGAAGCCCAGAAGCGGCAAAATTCAGTTCATGGAGCACAACGTCACTGGCGTCGCGCCCAACAAGATCGTTCAGACGGGTCTCGTGCAGTGCCCGGAGGGCCGCCGCGTGTTTGCGCGCATGACGGTTGAAGAAAATCTGGAGATGGGCGCCTATACCCGCCCGAACGCCAGCTTTGATGACAACCTCACAAAGGTCTATGAGCTTTTCCCGCGTCTGAAAGAGCGCCGCACACAGGTCAGCGGCACCCTCTCCGGCGGCGAGCAGCAGATGCTGGCCATGGGTCGTGCGCTGATGAGCGAGCCGAAGCTTCTGATGCTTGACGAGCCGTCTATGGGCCTTGCTCCGCTGCTGGTGGAGCAGATCTTTGAGATCATCAAGAGCCTTCATAAGGCAGGCTCCACGATTCTGCTCGTCGAGCAGAACGCGCAGATGGCCCTGCAG